>JAHIJU010000012.1 GCA_018898235.1 Actinomycetota bacterium
ACGGCCTTGACGAAGACGGCGCTGCCGTCGGCCAGCTCGAGCACGGCGACGAAGCCGGGAGAGAATCCGCTGGTGGCGGAGGTCTCGGCCGAGACCTGGGAGCCGGCCAGGTCGGCGATGCGCCGTCGCACATGGGTCGGCAGGTCGCGCCAGTCGAGCCGCTGGCCGCTGAAGGCCCGCGGCAGCTCCACGACATCGTCGGCGCTCACCGGGTCATTGTTGCAGATTCGTGACCTTTCACCGAACGGCTTGGTGCCCGTTCGTAGACTCGGGCAGGTGACCTCCTACCTCGACCATGGTGCGGCGACGCCCGTGCGGGCCAGCGCCCTGGAGGCGCTGGTCGGGGCGAGTGCGACGAGCGGCAACCCGGCCTCGGTGCACGGGGCGGGTCGCGCGGCCCGCCGTCTGGTCGAGGATGCGCGGGAGCAGGTCGCCGCGGCGCTGGGTGCCCGACCGGGCGAGGTCGTGTGGACCTCCGGCGGGACCGAGTCCGACAACCTCGCGGTGCTCGGGCTGTACCGGGCCGCGCGCAGGACCGACCCGACGCGCACGCGGCTGCTGATCAGCGCCGTCGAGCACCACGCCGTGCTGGAGCCGGCCCGCTGGTTGGCCGCCCACGAAGGCGCGCAGCTCACCGAGCTGCCGGTGGACGGTGACGGCGTGCTCGACGTGGACGTGCTGAACGCGCAGCTGGCCCGCGGCGGGGTGGCCGCGGTGAGCGTCATGTGGGCGAACAACGAGGTCGGGGCGTTGCAGCCGCTCGAGGCGGTGGTGTCCGCCGCTGCCCGGCACGGGGTCCCGGTGCACGCGGATGCCGTGCAGGCGGTGGGTCAGGTGCCGGTCGACCTGGCGTCGAGCGGACTGGCCGCGCTCAGCGTGTCGGGGCACAAGGTCGGCGGTCCGCAGGGCACCGGGGCGCTGCTGCTGCGCCGGGGCGTCGCGCTCGACGCGGTCCAGCACGGCGGGGGCCAGGAGCGGGGGCTGCGCCCCGGCAGCGTCGCGGTGGCACCCGTCGTCGGGTTCGCCGTGGCGGTGGCTGAGGCCGTCGGGCAGCAGCCGGAGCAGGCGGTCCGGTTGGCCGCGCTGCGGGACGAGCTGGTGACCCGCGTGCTCGCGACCGTGCCCGCTGCCCGGCTGACGGGGCCGTCGGACGGGCCCCGACGCCTGCCCGGCAACGCGCACCTGATGATCGACGGCTGCTCGGGGGAAGACCTGCTGCTGCTGCTGGACGCGGCCGGGATCGCGGCGTCGACCGGTTCGGCATGCCAGGCCGGGGTGGCACGGACCAGCCATGTGCTCGCCGCGATGGGCGTCGACGAGGAGCACTCGGGTGCGCTGCGGCTGACGCTCGGGCACACGTCGACCCGGGCCGATGTGGAGGCGCTGGTGGACGTCCTGCCCGGCGTCGTGGCGCGCGCCCGCAACGTCCGCCAGGCGGGGGCGGCCTGATGCGCGTCCTGGCGGCGTTGTCCGGCGGGGTCGACTCGGCCGTCGCGGCCGCCCGGGCCGTCGATGCGGGCCACGAGGTGGTCGGGGTCCACATGGCGCTGTCGCGCACACCGGCGGCCGAACGCACCGGCTCACGCGGCTGCTGCTCGATCGAGGACGCCTCGGACGCCCGGCGTGCCGCCGATGTGCTGGGCATCCCGTTCTACGTGTGGGACCTGTCGCAGACGTTCGAGCAGACGGTGGTCGCCGACTTCCTGGCCGAGTACGCCGCCGGGCGCACGCCCAACCCCTGCGTGCGGTGCAACGAGCACGTGAAGTTCGCGACGCTCCTCGACCGGGCGCTGGATCTCGGCTTCGACGCGGTCTGCACCGGCCACTACGCCCGGCTGGAGCACGGCGACGACGGACGGGCGACCCTGCGGCGGGCGGTGTGCTCGCCGAAGGACCAGTCCTACGTGCTGGCCGTCAGCGGTCCGCAGCGCCTGGCGCACGCGATGTTCCCGTTGGGCGACGTGCCGACCAAGGACGAGGTGCGGGCCGAGGCCGCCGCGCGTGGGCTGCGGGTCGCCGCCAAACCGGACTCCTACGACATCTGCTTCGTCGCCGACGGCGACACCGGGGGCTTCCTGCGTGGGCGGCTCGGGTCTCGACCGGGGGACGTGGTCGACCGCGACGGCACGGTGCTGGGTTCGCACGAGGGGGCCTACACGTTCACCGTCGGGCAGCGTCGTGGGCTGCACCTGGGCCGACCGGCTCCCGACGGACGACCGAGGTACGTGCTCGGCATCGAGCCGGTGGCGAACACGGTCGTGGTCGGGCCGATCGAGGCGCTCGCGGTCACCGCCGTGCGGGCCGGTGACGTGATCTGGTTCGACGACGTCGCCGACGGTGCGCGCTGCACCGCCCAGGTCCGCGCGCACGGACGCGACGTGCGCGTCCGCGTGCGGCTCGCCGACGGGCTGACGGTGGTGCTCGAGGACGGCGACCAGCTGCACGGCGTGGCAGCCGGGCAGTCGCTCGTGCTGTACGACGGCGACCGGGTGCTGGCGCAGGCGACGATCGAGGGGACCACCGGGCCGGGCGCCGCATCGGGTGTCGCGAGCAGCGCGCTGACGGCCGGGACAGCCGCCCGGTGACCGGGGTCAGCGGGTGCGGCAGCTGGCCCGGGACCGACCCGCTCGCCGTCCAGCAGGTGGTGCTGGGTGAGCTGGCGCAGACCCCGGAGGGCGTGCAGGGCCGGCCGTACCTGGTCCGCCCGGCCGGACGGGGGCCGACCGGGTCGGCCCTCGCCCAGGCGCTGGCACTCCTGGTGGACCTGCCGGCGCAGATCGGTCCGCACGGCTGGGCGTTGGCCGACCGACCCGGCCGCGACCTGGCGCGCGCGGCCTCGGCGGTGCGCGAGGACCTGGACGCCCTGGCGGTCGCCGGTCACGGGTACACCGGACCGCTCGTGGTGCCGGTGCTGGGGCCGCTGTCGCTGGCCGCCCGGGTGTGGCTCGCGCGTGGCGACCGGGGGGTGTCCGACCCGGGGGCGCTGCGCGAGCTCGTGCAGTCCTCGGCGTCGGGGCTCGCCGAGCACCTGGCTGCTGTCGCCCGTGCGGTGCCCGGGGCGCAGGTCTCGGTGCTGGTGGTCGAGCCGCAGCTGTCGGATGTCGTGGGCGGGCGGATCCCCACCTTCTCCGGCCGCGACCTGCTGCGCTCGGTCGCCTCGTCCGTGGCGGCCGAGCACCTGGCCACGGTGGTGAGGTCCGTCCGGACCGCGGGCGCCGAGCAGGTGGTGCTGCACGTCGGCGCCCAGTCGGCGGTCGTGGAGATCGCCGCGGGTGCGGGTGCGGACGGGTTCGGGTTGGCGCCGTCCGGGGTCGGCGACTGGGAGCTGGTCGCCGATCTCGTGGAGCGCGGGCTGCGGCTGTGGGTGCCGGTCGACGGCGGGCGGGCGGGGGACGGGGGCGGACCCGCGAGCGGCGGCGACGGCCCGGCAGATGTCAGCCTGACCGGTGGCGGCCCGGCCGGGCTGGCGCGGGCGGTGGCCGTGCCGTGGGGGCGGCTCGGACTGCCGGCGGCCGAGCTGGACGACGTCGTCCTCCTGGTGCCCGACCAGGGGGGTGCGCCGACCCCGGCCGACGCGCGACGCGCGCTGTCCCGTGCCATCGGGGTCGCCCGGGTGCTCGCCGAACGTGCAGCCGGCTGACACCGGGCAGGAGCGCCGGTGTGGGTGCGATGGGCGACGATAGGTCGGTGAGCGAGGAGCCTTCGACCGACGACCTGTCGACCGGCGTCCCGGCGGATGTGCCGGTCGACGTCCGCCGACGGTGGACCGCGCTGGCGGCCCAGGTCGAGGCCGACCAGGTCGCGTACTACGTCCGGGACGCCCCGCCGTCCTCGGACGCCGAGTACGACGCGCGGATGCGTGAGCTGGAGCAGCTGGAGTCGGTGCACCCGCAGCTGCGCGTCGGGTCTCCGACCCAGCGGGTCGGCGGGACGTTCTCCACCGAGTTCGGCAGCGTCGAGCACGTCGAGCGGATGCTCTCGCTCGACAACGTGTTCTCTGCCGAGGAGCTGACGGCCTGGGGGCAGCGGGTGCACCGCGATCTGGAGAGCCCGGACGATCTGCACTGGCTCTGCGAGCTGAAGATCGACGGTCTGGCGATCGCGCTGCTGTACGAGGACGGGCACCTGGTGCGCGCCGCCACCCGTGGCGACGGGCGCACGGGTGAGGACGTCACCTTGAACGTCCGGACCATCTCGTCGATCCCCGGGCGGCTCGGCGGCGATCCGGCGACGCACCCGCGGCGGATCGAGGTGCGCGGCGAGGTGTTCTTCCGGGACGACGACTTCGACCGCCTCAACGACGAGCAGGAGGCGGCCGGTCTGCCGCGGTTCGTCAACGCACGGAACGCGGCCGCCGGGTCGCTGCGGCAGAAGGACCCGCGGGTGACCGCCGCACGTCCGCTGACGATGTACTCGCACGGCGTGGGGGCACTCGACTGGGGCGACGCCCGGCACACGCCGCTGCTGCGCCAGTCCGACCTGTACCACCGGCTCGCGGGCTGGGGGGTCCCCACGTCCCCGCACTGGCAGGTGAAGACGAGCCTGGACGACGTCGAGGCGATGATCGCGTACTTCGGCGAGCACCGGCACGACGTCGAGCACCAGATCGACGGGATCGTGGTCAAGGTCGACGAGCTCGCGCTGCAGGGCCGGCTCGGCGCCACCAGCCGGGCCCCACGGTGGGCGATCGCCTACAAGTACCCGCCGGAGGAGGTCAACACCCGGCTGCTCGACATCAAGGTCGGCATCGGGCGCACCGGGCGGGCCACGCCGTACGCGGTGATGGAGCCGGTGTTCGTCTCGGGCTCGACGGTCCGCCAGGCCACGCTGCACAACCAGGAGGTGGTGGTCGCCAAGCGCATCCGCATCGGCGACATGGTGGTGCTGCGCAAGGCCGGCGACGTGATCCCGGAGATCGTCGGCCCGGCACCGGCGGCACCGGACGACACCGTCCCGCGCCGGGCATTCGTCATGCCGGCCACCTGCCCGGAGTGCGGGACGGCGCTGCGGCCCATGCGTGAGGGCGACATCGACCTTCGATGCCCGAACGCCCGGACCTGCCCGGCGCAGGTCCGGGGACGGGTGGAGCACATCGGATCCCGGGGCGGGCTGGACATCGAGGCCCTCGGCGAGGTGACGGCTGCGGCGCTCACCCAGCCGGAGGTGCCGAGCACACCGCCGCTGGTCAACGAGGCGAGCCTGTTCGACCTGGTGGGCTATGCACCGGACGCTGCCGCCGAGGTAAGGGCGAGCGTCCGGGCGGCGAGCCTGGAGCTGCTCATGCCGGTCGAGGTGGTGGTGCGGGACCCCGAGACGGGGTTGCCGCGCGAGGACGAGGACGGCCAGATCCGACGGCGGTCTCCGTTCCGCCGCGTCCTGACCTACACCAAGGCGGCCCTCGCGCGCGCGACGGCCTCCGGTGCCCCGCTGGCGAGGTCCGAGCCGTCGGCCCAGGCCCGCACGTTGCTCGACCAGCTCGACGCCGCCAAGACCAAGGAGCTGTGGCGGGTGCTCGTGTCGTTGAGCATCCGCAACGTCGGGCCGACGGCGGCACGGGCGCTCGCCACCGAGCTGGCCACGATGGACGCGCTGTGGGAGCTGGTCACCGGGGGCGTGCCGCTCGGCGAGATCGGCCGGCCGGCGCTGCACGCCGACGTCGACCCGTCGCCCGAGGCAGCTGCCGGTGCCCTCGCCCGGCTGTCGCAGGTCGAGGGCATCGGTCCGGTGATCGCCGAGTCCGTCGTCGACTGGTTCACCGGCGCCGAGAGCGACTGGCACCGCGAGATCGTCGAGTCCTGGCGTGCCGCCGGTGTGGTGATGCGCGACCAGCGGGACACCTCGGTGGAGCGCACCCTGGAAGGCCTCACCGTCGTGGTGACCGGGTCGCTCGACCGGTTCACCCGGGACCAGGCCAAGGAGGCGATCATCGTGCGCGGCGGGAAGGCTGCCGGGTCGGTCTCCAAGGCGACCAGCTTCGTCGTGGTGGGGCCCAACGCCGGGTCGAAGGAGACCAGGGCGCGCGAGCTCGGTCTGCGCATCCTCGATGAGGCGGGGTTCGAGGCGCTGCTCGCAGGCGGTCCCGGCGCCGTCGAGCTGCCGGCGGTCGATGCTCCGGCCGACGGTTCGGGCGGGCACGCGGCCGACGGATCGGGGGCCCAGCCGTGATCGGGGCCCAGCCGCAGGGCGCCGTCGTGCGGGTCGCGCGCCCGCAGGACGTCGAGGCCGCCGGCGCGCTCACGGCCGAGGCCTACCTCGCCGACCGGCTGCTCGCCGACGACGGCTACGAGACCGAGCTGCGGGACGCCCGTCGCCGGGCCGACGAGGCCGTGCTCCTGGTCGCGACGGTCCCGGCGGGTGAGCGCGAGGCCGTCGTCGGCACCGTCACGCTCGCGCCCTACGGCTCGTCCTACGCCGAGATCGCCCACCCCGGCGAGTGGGAGCTGCGGATGCTCGCGGTGGCACCGGAGGCCCGGCGGCAGGGCCTGGCGAACCAGCTCGTGCTGTCCAGCCTGCGGGAAGCCGTGGCCGCCGGCGCGCGCCGGGTGGTGCTGTCGACCCTGGACTCGATGCACGCCGCGCACCGGCTGTACGAACGCCTGGGCTTCGTGCCGGCCCCCGACCGGGACTGGACCCACGAGGACGTGCGGCTCGCGGTGCACACCTGGACCCCGCCCGAACCGCCCGGCGCCCTCGTCGAGGCCGCGACCTGGCGGCCGCTGCGCATGGTGGAGATCGACGGCTGGCAGGTCGGGCTGTCCGGCGGGCTCACCCGGCGGGCCAACAGCGCGCTCGCGCTCGCCGATCCGGCCGATCTCGACGCCGCCGTCGAGCGCGTCGAGCTGCTCTACGACGGCGACGGCCTGCCACCCACCTTCCGGGTGGAGTCCGCGCAGCTCCGGTTGCGGGCGACCTTGCTCGACCGCGGCTACCGGGAGGTCTCGGTGACCGATGTGCTGGTGCGGCCCGTCGGTGCGTCCTCGCCGGCCGGGTCGTCGCGGCCCCCGGTCGCTCCCGTCGACATCGTCGCGCGTGACGAACCGTCCCAGGTCTGGCTCACCGCCTGGTGCACCGCCAAGGGGGCCGAACGAGAGCAGGCGCGGGCACTGCTCACCGGCTCGGCGGCGCAGTACCTCACCGCGATGCGGGACGGCCGCGCGGTCGGCGTCGCCCGTGTCGCGTACGCCGAAGGCTGGGCCGGGCTCTCCAGCCTTGCGGTGGTGCCGGACGCCCGGCGGGGCGGCATCGCACGGGCACTGACGGCCACCGCGCACGAGCTCGCCGGCCGGGTCGGTGCGCGGGACATGTTCCTGCAGGTCGAGGTGCCGAACCAGGTCGCCTGGCAGCTGTATGCGCGCGAGGGGTTCCGGCCGGCGGCCCGGTACTCCTACCTCACCCGGACGGGGTCCTGAGGTGTCGGGCACCCGGGGCCAGCAGGGTCCGCGTCGGCGCGGCAACGCTGTCGCGGTGCTGCTGGCCGGCGCCGTCGTCGCCGGATCGGTCGCGGCGGGATCGGTCGCGGCCGCCGACCCGGTCGCTGACGCCAGCCCGGGCGGGGCCGCGCGCACCGTGGTGGGCGATGGTCCGGGAGCCCCGGCCGTGCGCGCCGACCCGACCGACGGGACCTGGTGGTACGACACGCTCGACGGCGCCGAGCTCGCCGCGCAGGGAGCGACCGGCGCCGGCGTCGACGTCGCTGTCGTGGACGCCGGCATCAGCCCCGCGGCCCCGCTGCTGGCCGGCGCCCGGCTCGACGTCTACGCCCCTGCCACCTGCCTCGACGAGGCGGGTGCGGCGACGTCGGTCGCCGTCGGGAGCGAGCTGTCCGACGCCACGTCCCACGGCACGAACATCGTCGGGATGATCGCGGGCGCGGCGGTGCCCGGCGCCCCGTCGGGCATCGCGCCGGACGCGCAGGTGACCTTCTACGCCACCGCCTCCGACGACTGGACCCCGTGCGTGCGGGACGCAGACGGGGGCGACGTGGGCTTTGCGCAGGCCGTCGTCCGGGCGGTGGACGACGGGGCCCGCATCCTGTCGCTGTCGATCGGCACGCTCGACGCACCCACCAGGGCCGCCCTGGCCTGGGCGCTGCACCAGGGCGTCGTCGTGGTGGCCGCGATCGGCAACTTCGACGGCGACGACGACACCCTCCCGATGGTCAACGGCCTCGTCGCCGTCCAGGCGGAGGACTCCGACCTGCAGCCCGAGGGCACCGGGACGCCTGCCGGTCCGGTGCGCCACGACCACGTCACCGTGACCGCGCCCGGGATCGACCTGCGGATGCAGGGCGACCCGTTCACCGGTTCGTGGGAGGGCTCGAGCACGGGGACCGGGACGTCGTTCGCGGCACCGCTGGTCGCCGGGGTGCTGGCCGACCTCGCGCAGCGCTACCCGCGGGCCACCGGCAACCAGCTCATCCAGGACCTCGTCACGACGGCCTCGCTCCCCGACGGCGCTGACCCCGGTGCCGTCGGCTACGGCCAGCTCGAGCCCGTCCGGATGCTGGAGCTCGACCCGACTACCCTGCCCGACGTCAACCCGTTGATCGCGGACCAACCGCGCACCGACGGCGACCTCTCGGCGCAGGAGATCGACGGGGCGGCGCGGCCCGACCTGCCGCCCGTGGACTGGACGGTGGTGAGCGTGGCCGAGGCCACCTCACCGGCCGTCGCCGGCGGGACCTCCTGGTCGAAGCCGATCGAGGCGGGGGTGGCCGGGACGGTGCTGCTCGCCTCCGGCGGGCTCGTCCTGCGGCGCCGTCGCCGGCGGTCCTGACGTGCTCAGCGGGCCTGCCGCAGCCGGCCCGCCGGTAGACTGCCGCCCATGGCCACCCTCTCCCGAGACGAGGTCGCGCGCGTCGCGGCGCTCGCCAGGATCGACTTGAGCCCCACCGAGCTGGACCGGTTGGCCGGCGAGCTCGAGGTGATCGTCCAGTCGGTCGCCCGGGTCTCCGAGGTCGCCACCCCGGACGTCCCGGCGACCAGCCACCCGCTGCCGCTGTCGAACGTGTTCCGGGCCGACGTGCCGGTCGCCCCGCTGGACCGCGACGAGGTGTTCGTGGGCGCCCCCGCAGCACTCGACGGCAAGTTCCTGGTGCCGCAGATCCTGGGGGAGGAGGCATGAGCGCCGACCTCGTGCGGTTGTCCGCAGCCATGCTCGCCCAGGCGCTGACCCGCGGCGACGTGTCCAGCGTCGAGGCCACCCGCGCCCACCTGGACCGGATCGCCGCGGTCGACGGCGATGTGCACGCCTTCCTGCACGTGAGCGACGAGCAGGCGCTGGCCACCGCGGCGGGCGTCGACAAGGCGCGGGCCGCGGGCGAGGACCTGCACCCGCTGGCCGGCGTGCCGATCGCGGTCAAGGACGTCGTCGTCACCCGCGGGCTGCCGACCACGGCCGGCTCGAAGATCCTCGAGGGCTGGGTGCCGCCGTACGACGCGACCCTGGTGAGCCGGCTCAAGGCCGCCGGGCTGCCGATCCTCGGCAAGACCAACATGGACGAGTTCGCCATGGGCAGCTCGACCGAGCACTCGGCGTACGGCAACACCCACAACCCGTGGGACCTCACGCGCATCCCGGGGGGCTCGGGCGGTGGTTCGGCCGCGGCCGTGGGCGCCTACGAGGCCCCGTTGGCGATCGGCACCGACACGGGCGGCTCGATCCGCCAGCCGGCGGCCGTCACCGGCACGGTCGGGGTGAAGCCGACGTACGGCTCGGTGTCCCGCTACGGGCTGATCGCCCTGGCGTCCAGCCTGGACCAGGCAGGTCCGGTGACCCGCAGCGTGCTCGACGCGGCGCTGCTGCACGAGCTCATCGGCGGTCATGACCCGCTGGACTCCACGTCGTTGACCGACCCGGTCCCGGACCTGGTGGGTGCGGCCCGGCTCGGTGCGGCCGGCGACCTGTCCGGGGTGCGCATCGGGGTGGTGCGCGAGCTGGGCGGTGAGGGCTACCAGGCGGGCGTGCTCGCCCGGTTCAACGAGTCGCTGGAGCTGCTCACCGCGGCCGGCGCCGAGGTGGTCGAGGTCTCCTGCCCGCACTTCGACTACGCCCTGGCGGCCTACTACCTGATCCTGCCGGCCGAGGCGAGCAGCAACCTGGCCAAGTTCGACGGCATGCGGTTCGGTCTGCGGGTCGAGCCCGCCGAGGGCCCGGTCACGGCCGAACGCGTCATGGCCGCCACCCGTGGCGCCGGGTTCGGCGACGAGGTCAAGCGCCGCATCATCCTGGGCACCTACGCCCTGTCGGCGGGCTACTACGACGCCTACTACGGTTCGGCGCAGAAGGTCCGCACGCTCATCCAGCGTGACTTCGCGGCTGCGTTCGCGCAGGTCGACGTGCTGGTCTCGCCGACGACGCCCACCACCGCGTTCCGCCTGGGGGAGAAGCTCGACGACCCGCTGGCCATGTACCTCAACGATGTGGCCACCATCCCGGTGAACCTGGCCGGAGTCCCCGGCATCTCGGTGCCGTCCGGGCTGAGCGACGACGGGCTGCCCGTCGGCTTCCAGGTGATCGCCCCGGCCCGCGCCGACGACCGGCTGTACCGGATCGGTGCCGCGCTGGAGGCCGCGCTGGAGGAACGGTGGGGCGGTCCGCTGCTGGACCAGGCCCCGGAGCTGGAGACGAACCGATGAGCGACACCCTGGTCGACTACGACGAGGCCGTGCGGCGCTACGACCCGGTGATCGGGTTGGAGGTGCACGTCGAGCTGGGCACCGTGACCAAGATGTTCGACGGCGCCGAGCAGTCGTTCGGGGACGAGCCGAACACCCAGATCACCCCGGTGAGCCTGGGCCTGCCCGGTGCGCTGCCGGTGGTCAACGGCACGGCCGTGGAGTACGCCGTGCGGATCGGGCTGGCGCTCGGCTGCTCCATCGCGCCGTCCTGCCGGTTCGCCCGCAAGCACTACTTCTACCCGGACCTCACGAAGAACTTCCAGACCTCCCAGTACGACGAGCCGATCGCGGCCGACGGACGCGTCGACATCGAGCTGGCGGACGGCTCGCCGTTCACCGTCGAGATCGAGCGCGCGCACATGGAGGAGGACGCCGGCAAGAACACCCACATCGGCGGTGAGGGTGGCCGGATCCACGGCGCCACGTACTCCCTGGTCGACTACAACCGGGCCGGTGTGCCGCTCGTCGAGATCGTCACCCGGCCGATCGTCGGTGCCGGTGCCCTCGCGCCGGAGGTGGCCCGCGCCTACGTGCAGACGCTGCGCGATATGTTCCGGGCGCTGGGCGTCTCGGAGGCCCGGATGGAGCGCGGCAACGTGCGCGCCGACGTCAACGTGTCGCTGCGCCCCACCCCGGACTCGCCGCTGGGCACCCGCACCGAGACGAAGAACGTGAACTCGTTCCGGTCGATCGAGCGGGCCGTGCGCTACGAGATCAGCCGGCAGGCGGCGATCCTGGACGCGGGCGGCACGATCGTCCAGGAGACCCGGCACTGGCACGAGGACCGCGGCATCACGAGCGCCGGCCGCGTGAAGTCCGACGCCGAGGACTACCGGTACATGCCCGAGCCCGACCTGGTGCCGATCGTCTGCGACCCGGCCTGGATCGAGCAGATCCGGCTGTCGCTGCCCGAGCTGCCGGCCGCGCGTCGTCGTCGGCTCACCGATGAGTGGGGCTACGCCGAGCCGGAGATGCGCGACGTGGTCAACGCCGGTGCGCTCGATCTCATCGAGGCGACCGTCGCCGCGGGCTCCAGCCCGGCCGCGGCCCGCAAGTGGTGGATGGGCGAGCTGGCCCGCACCGCCAAGACCCAGGACGTCGAGCTCGGTGACCTGCCGATCACGCCGGAGCAGATCGGTGCGCTGCAGCGTCTGGTCGACGACGGCCGGCTCACCGACAAGCTGGCCCGTCAGGTGCTCGAGGGCGTGCTGGCCGGTGAGGGTGACCCCGAGCAGGTGCTCGTCGCCCGCGGCCTGGAGGTCGTGTCCGACGACGGTCCGCTGCTGGAGGCCATCGACGCCGCGCTCGCCGCCCAGCCGGACGTGGCCGCCAAGGTGCGCGACGGGAACCTGGGCCCGGTCGGCGCCATCATCGGTGCGGTCATGAAGGCCACGCGCGGGCAGGCCGATGCGGCCCGGGTGCGTGAGCTGGTGCTCGAACGGGTCAAGGCCTGAGAGCGGTTCGCCGGGCCGTTCTCGGTCCGTCGGGCCGGGTCCGCCGCCCGCAGGCGCGCAACCTGCCCGTCACACCGGGTGCGTAGCATCGCCCGCCGGGTGGTGCTGCACGGCGCCCGCGGTCGCAACGAGGAGCTGGGATGGACAAGCCGACACTGACCGGCGAGATGCTCGTGCTGCGACCGATCGAGGTGCGGGACGTCGACGCGATCCTCGAGTCCATCAACGACCCCGAGGGGCAGCGGCTCACCGGGGCCACGACCATCTACACCCGCCGCGAGGTCCGGGACTGGGTGGGGCACGTGACGGCGGCCACCGACCGGATCGACCTGGCGGTGACCATGCCGGGTCACGACGAGTACCTCGGCGAGATCGTGCTCGACCGGATCGACCGTCACGTGCGCTCGGCGAACCTGCGGCTCGCGATGCGCCCGGCCTACCGCGGGCGCGGGTACGGCACGGAGGCCATCGAGCTGGCGCTCGGTCTGGCGTTCGACGGTCTGGGGCTGCACCGCGTCGGTCTGCAGGTGCTCTCCATC
Organism: Actinomycetota bacterium; assembly: GCA_018898235.1. Classification (GTDB taxonomy): domain Bacteria; phylum Actinomycetota; class Actinomycetes; order Actinomycetales; family Cellulomonadaceae; genus Cellulomonas. The sequence goes on from JAHIJU010000012.1 coordinate 12,673, forward strand.
AACGCCCGGGCCAAGGCGATCTACGAGAACGTGGGGTTCGTGGTGGAGGGCCGGCTGCGCGAGGCGCGGCTGGACGGGGACCGGTGGTGCGACACCGTGCTGATGGGCATCCTGGAGGACGAGTACCGGGCCGGACGGGTCGCCTGACGTGCTCACGGTGAGCGTCCCGGACGACGATCTGCTGGCGCGGCTGTCGGCCCTGGCGGACCGGGTCGAGTTCGTGCGCTGGGACCTGCGGGACGCCTTGCCGGCCGAGCTGGCCGCCCGGGTCCAGCTCGTGGTGATCGGGCACTACTGGACGACGCCCGACCGGTACACCCGGCTGCGCGACCTGCCCGCACTGCGCTACGTCCAGCTGCCGTCCGCCGGATTCGAGCACGCGCTCGCGCACGTCCCGGCCGGGGTGACGGTCTGCAACGGCCGGGGCGTGCACTCGACGGGGACGGCCGAGCTCGCAGTGGCTCTCACGTTGGCGTCCCAGCGGGGTCTGGTCGACGCCGTGCACGCCATGGACGAGGGCCGCTGGTCCCACCCCGAGCTGGGTTCGCTGGCCGACCGGCGCGTGCTCATCGTGGGCGCCGGGTCGGTGGCCGATGCGGTGCGGGCCCGGCTGGCGCCGTTCGAGGTGGAGATCGTCCAGGTCGCACGCACGGCCCGCGCGGGGGTGCACGCCGTCGCCGAGCTCGATGCGCTGCTCCCGATGGCCGATGTGGTCGTGCTGACCGTCCCGCTCGACCGCACGACCCACCACCTGCTGGACGCGCGCCGCCTCGCCCTGCTGCCCGCAGGTGCGCTCGTCGTCAACGTGGCGCGCGGCAAGGTCGTGGACACCGACGCCCTGCTCGCCGAGCTGAGCAGCGGTCGGTTGCGGGCGGCGCTCGACGTCACGGACCCCGAACCACTGCCTGCCGACCACCCGCTGTGGCGCGCGCCGAACCTGCTGATCACGGCCCACCAGGGCGGCAACTCCGATGCGACCTACCCACGGGTCGCGGCGCTGGTCGCCCGCCAGCTGGAGCACCTGCTCGTCGGCGAGGAGCCCGAGAACGTCGTGGCCCGGACCTGAGGGGCGCTCAGCGCAGCCGCCGGGCGTCGGCCAAGGTCACCAACCGTTCGGCGGCGTGGTCGACGAGTCGGGGCGGGTACCCCGCGGGGGCCGGGTCGGTGAGCCACGGCTGGTGCGCGGCCGGTCCGGGCAGCCCGGCGAGCTCGGGCACCCAGCGCCGGACGTAGTCGCCCTGAGGGTCGAACCGCAGCCCCTGGGTCACGGGGTTGAACACCCGCACGTACTGCGCGGCGTCGAGCCCGGTGCCGGCCACCCACTGCCAGCTCAGCTGGTTGTTGGCGACCTCACCGTCGACCAGCCGCGCCATGAACCAGGCAGCCCCCCGTTGCCAGCGCACGTGCAGGTCCTTGACCAGGAACGACGCGACCACCATCCGCACCCGGCCCGGGAGCCGCCCCTCGACCAGGAGCTGGCGCATCCCGGCGTCGACGAACGGGTAGCCGGTTCGCCCGCCGGACCAGGCCGCCAGCCGTTCGGCCTCCTCGTCGCCCCGCGCCCAGGAGTCCTCGGGGGCCTGCGGGTGCAGCGAGTGGTGGGCCGCCCGGGGCTGGTGCCACAGCACATCGGCGTGGAACTCGCGCCAGCCGAGCTGCGCGGTGAACCGGGTGTGCGCGGGGGAGCCGTCCCGCAGGTCGCGCAGCAGGGTCCGCGGGTGCAGCTCCCCGAACCGCAACGCCGCCGAGAGCCTGGACGTGCCGTCGACGTCGACCCGGTCCCGGTCCTGGTCGTACCGCGCGAGCCCCTCGTCGACGAATGCGGACCACCGCGCCCGCGCGGCCTGCTCACCCGCGGGCGGCAGGCGTACGTCGTGTGCGGGTGGTTCGGGGAACGCGTCGCTCACCAGCTCCGCCCAGCGCACGTGCTCGGCCAGGGGGGCCGGCTCCGGCCACCCGTGGGTGAGCCAGGCGCGCAGGAACGGGGTGAACACCCGGTAGGCGGTGCCGCCGCCCGTGCGCAGCAGCCCCGGTCCGACGGCGTACGGCGACCCGGTGGCCACCAGCGGGACGTCGCCCAGGGCGGTGGCGACGGCGGCGTCCCGACGTCGCCCGTACGGCTCGGTCGCCGCGCTCACGTGCACGGCGTCCGCCTGCACCTGCCGGGCGACGGCCGGCACGACGGTCACCGGGTCGCCGACACGCACGACGAGCCTGCCGCCGAGCGCCTCGTCCAGCGCACGCCAGGAACGCTGCAGGTAGGCCAGGCGTGGCGCCGCGTCGAGCGACCACAGCCGACGGTCGGCGACCACCAGGGCCACCACCTCGCCGTCCGCGGAGCCACCCGCCGCGGCCGCCAGTGCCGGGTGGTCGTGGAGCCGCAGGTCACGGCGCAACCACAGGATGCTCGGCACGCGCCGAACCTAGCCCCGGGTGCCGCGCGCCGCCGGGTGGCGACCTCTGCCGGCCCGTTCGACGGTCGGCGTTCCAGCGCGTTGCGCGCCCCCAGGGCACAAGGTTCGCCACGATGGGCCCGTGACCACGGCTGATACCCCGCAGCGGGCCCCGCGCACCTTCTTCGGCCACCCCATGGGACTGGTCACGCTGTTCAGCACCGAGCTGTGGGAGCGGTTCAGCTTCTACGGCATGCGGGCGATCCTGCTGTACTTCGTCACCGACACCGCCGCCAACGACGGGCTCGGGCTGGACGAGGCCACCGGCACGGCCCTGGTCGCGGTGTACGGGTCGGTGGTCTACCTGCTGTCGGTGCTCGGTGGCTGGTTGGCGGACCGGGTGATCGGCGCGCGTCGGTCGGTGCTGTACGGCGGGGTGGTCATCGCCTCGGGCCACGTGTTCCTGGCCCTGCCGGGGCATGCCACGGCGTACGCCGGCATCGTCCTGGTGGCGATCGGCACCGGTCTGCTCAAGCCGAACGTGTCGAGCATGGTCGGCCAGCTCTACGGACGCGACGACCCTCGGCGGGACTCGGCGTTCTCGATCTTCTACATGGGCATCAACATCGGGGCGCTGGCAGCGCCCCTGGTGGTGGGCGCGGCGCGGGCGGTCGGCGGGTACCACGCGGGGTTCGCGGTGGCGGCCGTCGGGATGGCGGTCGCGCTCGGCTTCTACGTCGCCGGGCACCGGCTGCTGGGCTCTGCCGGGATCGAGGTGCCGAACCGGTTGACCCGTGCCGACACCCCCGCGGTGCTGCGGCTCGTCGGGTGGGTGGCCCTCGGGGTGGGGGTCGCGGCGGTGATCGGCTGGTTCGCGCTCGACAGCACGGCCGAGGGCCCGGTGGCGCTGCTGGTGGCGATCAACGCCCTGGCCTACCTGGCGATCGGCGCGCCGGTCGCCACGCTCGTCGTGATGTTCCGCTCGCCCAAGGTCAACGCGGCCGAACGCAGCCGGTTGCGCGCCTACGTGCCGCTGTTCGTGGCGGCGGTGTTCTTCTGGATGATCGCCGAGCAGGCTTCGAGCACGCTGTCGGTCTACGCCCGCGACCACACGACGCTCACGCTGGCGGGCGTGAGCGTCTCGCCCGAGC
>JAHIJU010000143.1 GCA_018898235.1 Actinomycetota bacterium
CGGGGCGAGCGCCCGGCGCACCGGCGCGAGCGCACGACGCAGCGAGGTGAGCGCACGTCCCACGTCGGACCAGGTCCGCCCGGCGGTCAGCGCCGAGGCTGCGAGCAGCTCACGGAACCCTGGGCGAGCGGCCCGCGCGGCGGCCTTCGGCGGGCGCGTGGCGGCCGGACGGCGCTCCCCGCCCGCGCGCCGTCGACCCCGCGTCGCGCCCGCAGGCGCCGGCGGGTCGGCCTCCTCGACCAGCTGGCTCATGACGCGGGCACCCGCTCCTGGGGTGCGGCGACGTCTGCGGCCACGACCTGCAGTACGGACTGTGCGGTGGCCCCGGCGAACTCGGCCTCCGGGTCGAGGATGAGGCGGTGCGTCCAGACCGGGGCGATGAGGTCCTTCACATCGTCGGGGAGCACGAAGGTGCGTCCGTGGGCCGCGGCCCAGACCTTGGTGACCCGGGTCAGGGCGAGCGCGCCACGCACCGAGACGCCGAGCCGGGTCTGCGGTGCGTGCCGGGTCTGCTCGGCCAACGCGCTGATGTAGTCCGCGATCGACGGGTCCACGTGCACGGTGGCGGCCAGGTCGGCCATCTCGGCCACCGCGCTGGTGGTGATGAGCGCGGGCAGGTGCGCGGAGCGGTCCCGTTCGGCCGAGCCGAGCAGGATCTTGTTCGACGAGGCCCGGTCGGGGTAGCCGACCGAGGTGCGCATGAGGAACCGGTCGAGCTGGGCCTCGGGCAGCCGGTACGTGCCGGCCTGCTCGATCGGGTTCTGGGTCGCGATCACCATGAAGGGACGCCCGGCGTCGTACGGCACCCCGTCGACGGTGACCCGGGACTCCTCCATGACCTCCAGCAGCGCCGACTGCGTCTTCGGCGAGGCCCGGTTGATCTCGTCGGCCAGCACGATCGAGGCGAACACCGGGCCCTTGCGGAAATCCCAGTCACCCTTGCGCTGGTCCCAGATGTTGACGCCGGTGACGTCCGAGGGCAGCAGGTCCGGGGTGAACTGGATCCGGTTGTGCGAGCCCTGCACGGTCGCCGCGATGGCCCGGGCCAGCGACGTCTTGCCGGTGCCCGGGGCGTCCTCCAGCAGCAGGTGCCCCTCGGCCAGCATGCAGGTGAGCGCGAGCCGGACCACGTCCGCCTTGCCGAGCACCGCCTGGCCGACATTGGCGACCAGCTTCTCGAACGTATCCGCGAACCAGGTCGCCTGGTCGGTGGTGATGGTCATTGCGCGCGCATCCAGTCTCTCGACACGATTACCAGTAGAGCTTCGAACTCACTACCATGCTGCGAATATCAACCCAGACATTGGTCCGGGGGTAGCCGTAGTACTCCTTCGTATTGACGCTGCCAGAGCCGGAGAATGTGTAGGTGTCCGTATACCACACCCCGCCAGTTCCTTGGTCCGAATAGAAATCCACCGTGTAGGTCCCCGGCGTGAGGTTCGAATAGTCAATGATGATGAAATTGCACCCAGCTGTGCACCCAGCGATACTCGCGCCGTCACCCTTGCGAATCGACGCGGACCTGGGTGCATCCGCACTTCGCCCCGAGGCACTCGCCTCCGCGCTGATCTGCCCCTCGGTGTCCACCGTCCGCGCCCGGATGGAGTGCGTCTGCGAATGACCGTCGCCGGCCTGGGTGCTGCCGCTGGACGCGACGGACTGCCAGCTACCGCCGTCCACCGAGATCTCGACGTGGAAGTCGCGCCCGTTCCGACTTGGCGGCGACCAGCTCAGCGTCACGGTCGTGTCATTCCCTACGGCCCCGACACCCGGCTGTCCCGGCGGCCCGAACGGCGCGACCGCATTCGAGTCCGTCGCCGGCCCCGCATAGGTGACGCCGTCCATCGCCGTCGAGGCCCGCACCCCGATGGTGTACGTCCCGTTGTTGCCGACGCCCGAACGGATCACCTTGTCGCCGGGCATCGCGATCCACGCCCCGCCATTGACCTGATACTGGTAGGCAACCTCGCCCGTCTTCGCACCATTGCCCGAGGCCGCGCCATAGGTGAGCGTCACCGCGTTGTCCCCCGGCGCGGCGCTCAGCCCGCTCACGGCCCCGGGAGCCACGAAGGCCCGCCGCGCGGCCGATGCCGCGCTGGCCACCGACGTCCCCGCCTTGTTCGTCGCGGTGACCGTGAACGAGTAGTCCGACTCGGAGGTGTCGAGCGCGATCGCCTGCGTCGTCGTCCCGCCGGCCACCTTCACCGAGGACACCGCCGCCCCGCCGCGCAGCACGGTGACCGTGTAGGACGCGATGGCGTCGCCGTTGTCCTTCGGTGCGACCCACGCAACCTGGAGCTGTGCCTGGGCGCCCACCGGGTCGAGCCGGCTGGTGGTCGGCTGCGCCGGCGCGTCCGGCACCCCGGCGGGGATCTCGCTGGCCGAGTACCCGGACCAGTCGGAGGGGTCAGGCGCGCGGTTGATCGCCTGGATGCGCACCTGGTAGGGCACGCCGTTCTCCAGCCCCGTCCAGGTGTAGTTCGTCCCGGTCACCCCGGTCTTCTGCCCGACGCCGGAGGCCGGTGGCGGTGAGATCTCCAGGGTGTAGCTCTCCACCGGCGATCCCTCGTAGCCGGTCGGCGCAGCCCACGTGATGTCGAGCTGCTTGTCGCCGAACTTCAGCACCGGGACCCCGGGGGCGGTCGGCTTGGCGTCCGGCCGGGCCGAGGCGGACGACGGCGAAGGATCGGAGTCGCCGACCTCGTTGGTCGCCACGACGCTGAACGTGTACTCGACGTTGTTGGTCAGGCCGTCGAGCGTGCAGGTCGTCGTGGGGCAGCTGAACGTCTGCCCGCCGGAGGACTTCACCATGTACCCCGTGATCGGCGCACCGTTGTTCGTCGGTGCCGCCCAGGTCAGCACCACGGTCTTGGAGCGGACCTCGGAGACCTGCGGGGTCGCCGGGGTGCCCGGGCGGCCCTGGACGGTGAGCTTGATGCGCCCGTCCACCTGCCGGTCGACGTCCTTGGTCGCGTCCTGCACCCGGTAGCGGACCACCATCGTGCCGATGAAGTCCTTCGCGGGCGTCACCTCGACCTGCGTCCCGGACAACGTCGCGGTGCCCGTCCCGGTCTCCACCACCGGCGCGTCGACCAGGGTCAACTGGGTGTTCGGGAACGGGTTCTGGTCGTTGGCCAGGACATCGACCGTGACGGGCTTGCCCTGGTGCGCCTTGTCCACGACGTCGTCGTTGGCGACGGCAAACGGGCGGGTCGAGGCGACGACCGACAACGTGAGCGTGCCGTCGACCGGCGCCGTCGTGCCGTCCGAGACCGTGAGCTTGACGGTCGCCGTGGTGCCCTTGGGCACATCGACCCCGGCCGAGGCGGTCAGCTTCTGCCCGGACACCGAGACCTGCAACCCGGCGGGGGCCTGCCCGTCGAGGGTGTACTTCATCCTCGCCAGGTCGCCGTCGTCCGGGTCCGCCGTCAGGGCGACCAGGTCGACCGCCACCGGGTCCTCCCCAGGAGCGATCTGCACGGTCGACCCCGTGAACGTCGGCGGCTGGTTCGCCGGCGGGTTCACCGTGATCGGGATCGTCAGCACCGCGGTGTGCCCGTTCGGGTCGTCCGGCCCGGTGCCGTCGGTCACCTCGAAGGTGACGCCCGCGGCACCGAAGTAGCCCGTGGCGGAGGTGAACGCGAGGGTCGTCGCATCGACCAGCACCGGAGACCCGTCGCCGTGCAGCGCCGAGACCGACGCCTTCGTTGTCACCCGGGGCGACTTGCCGGCGGCCACCTGGACGTAGTCGGCGAGCGAGAGCGTGAGCTTGGCCCCCGAGTCGACCGTGACCGGATCGGTGGACTTCAGCCGGGGGACCTCGTCGTGGGCGCCCGGCACCCACACGAACGCCGACCCGACCAGGCCGTCGACGTCGGTCACCGTGTAGAGGATCGCCCGGGCGGTATCGGCGACCGGCACCTGCACCGTGCCGTCAGCGGCCACCTGGACCCCCGCGACGGCCGAGGAGACCTTCAGGTCGGCAACGTTCCCGTCCGGGTCCTCGTCGTTGTCCAGCACCTTGACCGTGGCGGTGGTCTTGTCCGCGACCTGCGCGGCGGTCAGCAAGTCGTCGCGGGCGACAGGTGCCTGCAGCGGAGCGTTCGGGTCGACGGTCACGGTGAGGCTGCCCGTGACGGTCCCGGTCTTGGAGTCGGTGACCCCGTAGTAGACCGTGAGCACCTCGGCCTTGGCCGGCGTCGTCAGCTCGACCCGGTCGCCGGACACTGTCGCCTTCACCGAGGGGTCCGACACCTCGAGGGAGTCCTCGACCAGGGTGAGCGCATCGCCGTCCGGGTCCACGTCGTTGGCGAGCACCGGCACCGCGAGGTCCCGGCCCGGTCGGGCCGTCACCATGTCGGGCACGGCGACCGGCTGCTGGTTGGTCGCGGCGGCCGGTGCGATCCCGACGAGCACGGTGGCGCTCGCCCGAGCCCCGAGCCTGTCCTGGACCGTGTAGGTGAAGGTGTCGGTACCCGCACCGTCCTTGCTCGCCTCGTAGTCCAGCCAGGACTCCCCGACCGCCACGACGCGCCCCTTGGCGGGCGCCGAGCCGATGCCGAGCAGCCGCACCGAGTCGCCGTCGGGGTCGATCCCGTCCAGGGTCACCGGGATCCGGATGGTCTGCCCGGCCAGGGCACGCGCGGTCACCGCCGCCGGCTGCGGCGGGGAGTTGTGCTCCGCATCGGCGGCCCGGACCGTGATCGTCAGCTGGGCGGAGGCGGTCTGCTGCGCCGGGTCGGTCACCTCGTAGATGAGGTGCACCGTCGTCGGGGTGTCCGGCGCCTGGAAGCGCACCTGGTCGTCCGCCACGAACGCCGTGCCGGACTCCGGCTGCTGCGCCAGGTCGTGCACCACCGACAGCACCGCACCGCTGGGGCTGGTGTCGTTCGCCAGCACCGGGATGGAGACGACGTCCCCAGCCCGCACGGTGGCCGTGTCATCGAGCGCCACCGGTGGCTGGATCGTCGCAGCCGCAGGCACGGGCAGCACCACGACCTCGCCGGTCGCCGCCGCCGTCCCGTTCGACACCGAGTAGGTGAACGACGCCGGGCCGGTGAGCGCCGACTGCGCACTGATCCGCAGCAGGTGGTGGTCGATCACCGCGACCGTGAGCGGCGATCCGGCCGGGAGGGTGACGCCCTGCACGACGAGCACCCCGCCGGCCGGGTCGACGTCGTTGGCCAACGGGTCGACGTACACCTTCCCGCCCGCGGTGAGCATCCCGGTGTCCCGCACGGCGATCGGCGCGCCCTGCGCCGCGCCCGCCTCGGCGACGTCGATGCGCACCAGACCGGTCGAGGTCGCCGGTCCGTCGGTCACCACGTAGGTGAGGTAGTAGGTGCCGGGAGTCTGCGCGGTCACCGTGAACGTGCCAGCCGCGAAATCCTTCGTGACCTGCAGGTCCGCGCGGTCCTCGACCTTTGCCAGTCGCAACTGGTCGCCGTTGGCGTCGGTGTCGTTGGCCAGCGGCGAGACCGTGGCGGCCCGCCCGACGACCGTGCTCACGTGGTCGCCGTTCGCCACCGGCGGCTGCTCACCCGGGGTGCGGACCTCGACGTCCAGCTCGCCCTCGGTCGTCTTCTGCCCGTCGGAGACGACGAGCGTCACCTTCTTGCGGCCTGCGCTGGTGCCGACGTCGGTGAACGTGACCTGCCCGTCCGGGGTCGACCGCACCTGATCGGCGGTCGTCGCAGCGACCGACTGGAGGAAGGTGTCGTCGCCGTCCGGGTCACTCCAGCCGGGCAGCACGTTGATCGTGGCGCTCTTGCCCTGCTCGACGACCAGGGTCGAGATCCGGTCCTGCACGGGTGCCGACTCGGTGTCCCAGCCGTGCACCTCGAGGTTGACGTTCGCGTCCGCCTGGCCGCCGCGCCCGTCCAGCGCGGTGTAGGTGAACGACGACGTGCCGGTGGCCTTGTCCGGGACGGCCAGCTGGAACGCCTCACCGCCCCGGATCGCCTGCAGCGTCCCGAGCGACGGCTGGGTCTTGGCCTGGGCGACCAGCAGGTCGCCGTCCGGGTCGGAGTCGTTGGCCAGCACCGGCAGCACGGCCGTGCGACCTGGCCGCACCCCGACGTGGTCCTCGACCGCGACCGGGTTCTGGTTGGCCTTCGTCCGGTCCGGCAGCTGCTGGTCCTGCGAGGTGTCGGTCGCCTGGTCCTGGTTGTCGTCCTGCTTCGGCGGGGTGACGTCGCTCCAGTTGTTGACCTGGGTGAGCGCGTCGTCGGTCAGCCAGACCGCACCGGTCGCCAGGTTGTTGAGCACGACGACGTCCCGGTTGACCCGGAACCGCAGCTCGCCGTCCCCGGCGTTCGGGATGTCGAGGGCCGAGTCGTGCGCAGTGCCGTCGCAGTCACGCAGGTAGCGCGCCGACCCGCTCCAGGCCGCGTAGGTGCAGCCGTTGAGCCGCACCGGCGCGGCGGCGACCCCGCTGCCCCCCGCGCTCTGCCGCACCGGCTCCCCCCC
>JAHIJU010000144.1 GCA_018898235.1 Actinomycetota bacterium
CCGCCGGTCGACACGTCCTCGTAGGAGATCGTCCGGGCGAAGTGGGACGCCGGCACGCACACCCCGGCGGCGCCACCGACGATCGCGGCCTGGGCGCCCTCGCCACCGGCGGCCGCGACCACCTCGGCGATCGGCACACCCAGCGGGAACTCGTACACGCCCGGGCGGGTGACATCGCCGGACACGCTCAGCAGCTTCGGGCCGGTCGACCGGTCGGTGCCGATCGCCGAGAACCACTGCGGGCCGCGGGCGCAGATCGCGGCGGCCCAGGCGAACGTCTCGACGTTGTTCACCAGGGTGGGCGCCCCGTGGAACCCGCTGACCACGGGGTACGGCGGGCGGCTGCGAGGCTCCCCGCGCCGGCCCTCCAGGCTGGAGATCAGCGCGGACTCCTCACCGCAGACGTAGGCGCCCGAGCCGAGGTGGATCCGCACGTCGAACGTCGTCCCCGAGCCCCCGACGTCGGTGCCGAGCAGCCCGGCCGCGCGCCGTCGCGCGAGGCAGCGCTCCAGCCCGTCGAGCAGGTACACGTACTCGCCGCGCAGGTAGAGGATGCCCTCGGTCGCGCCGATGCAGTACCCGGCGATCGTCATGCCCTCGATGACGAGATCGGCCAGCTCGGCCAGCAGCACCCGGTCCTTGAACGTGCCGGGCTCGCCCTCGTCGGCGTTGCACACCACGTAGCGATGCCCGTCCGGCGCCGGTGAACGGGCGGCGAGCTGCCACTTGAGGCCGGTCGGGAATCCCGCACCGCCGCGGCCCTTCATCCCGGACTCGACCAGGAGTGCGGTCGCCTGCTCGGGCGCGAGCCCCAGGGCCGCGCGCAGACCGGCGCCCTGCTCCACCGACGCCAATGTCATCGGGGTCCGTACGCTCATCGGACGTTCTCCCTCGGACGGCCACGCGCAGGTTTGCTCCTCCTGCCACGCAAGCACCCGCGGCCCCCCTCCGCATAGGCCCTTCGGGTCGTGGGGGGAAGCAGTGTCCGGCGACGACCGGTGTGCGGTTCAGCCGCCCAGTGCGGCGTCGACCACCTCGAACACCGCCGGGTCCCAGGTCAGGCCCTTCTCCCACGGCAGGTCGAACTGGTCGGCGATGAAGATCGAGTGCACGTCGTCGAACTCGGTCGACCGGTGGGCCGCCAGCACCTGCTGCGGGAGGTCCAGGGCAAGGGCACTCGCCCGCTGCACCAGACCGTCGTGCGGCCACACCGTCGTCGGCTCGTCGGCCGCGTGGAAGTACGTACCGGCGATCAGGGTGACGTCGATGGTGTCGAGCACCCCGGCCTGGCGGGCGTTCCAGCCGTCGGGGCCGGACAGGTACTGCCGGGTGACCTCCTCGGCGGCGCCCTGCGAGTTCTCTGCGGCGTAGGCGTCGGTCGCCTGGAACAGGGCGACCGTGGCCGGGTCGTCGTGCGCATCGGCGAGGGTCACGGCACCGGCGTGGAAGTCGCCGAGCAGTGATCCGCTCCAGGGCGTGCCCAGCGTGATCAGACGCTGCACCGGCAGCGGCGCGCCCTGCTCGATCCCGTACCGCAGCGCTGCCCGGGAGAACAACCCACCCATCGAGTGCACCACGAGGTCGATGTCGTCGACTCCGTGCTCCTCGACGAGGTAGGCCACGAACCGGGCCAGGCTCGCCCCGGCCGCGTCGATGTCGCCCGCGGCGTTGACGGTCAGCTCGGCCGGGAGCACCTGCGGCACCTCGGCGAACCCCTGCCAGCCGGTGTCCTCGTGCACCGGGCCCGCGCCGATCCGGGCGGGGGAGGTGAACACCGTCCGCCCCTGCGTCAGCAGGTGGCTGCGCAACGCCGTCATCGTGTTGCCTGCGGCGAGCCCGCTGCCCGCGGCCAGGTCGGGGGTGGTGAACGGGGTGACGGCGGCGCCGCCCGAGACGAGAAGGACCGCGTGGGACATGGTGGCCTCCGTGCTGGGGGATGACGTGCTGGGGACGACGTGCGTCTGACCTGCGCGGACAGGATAGGGCGCCGGATGTGGGCGCCCGCGATCGGACGACCCCGGTGCGCCGTCAGGCGGGTTGGTCCGGTTCGGGGGCGGCGGGGCGGGGCTCGGCGTCTTGGGACGAGAGCGCGGTCGAGGTGAGCGACGGGCGTACGTCGTCTTCCCCGGGTGCATCGGACTCGGACCTGAGGCGCGGCGGCTTGGCGGCCCAGGCACGCAGGTGCTCCGCGACCTCACCGTAGAAGCCGTCGATCGAGTCGAGCACCGAGTCGATGAAGGCGCCGCGGCCGCGGCCGCGCTTGGCGCCCATGCCGGTAGCAAGCGCGACGCGGAACGAGCGCAGCTCCTTGGACGGATCCGCGACGAGGAGTGCTGGGTCCAGGCGGATGTCGCGGAGCAGCTCAGCGGCGCCGTGCCCCCGCGAATGCGAGGCGTGGGACTCGATGCGGACCGCCTCTGGCGCGTCCTTGAGCTGTCGCACGAGCCAGTTCACGCGTGTGGTCGGGCGGCCGTCCCGCGGTGCGTCGACCTCGACCTGGCAGGTCACGGTTCCGGCCCGCAGATCGGCGATGACGGTGATCGGGGCCACCGCATCCGGGACCTTGATCGCGCCGGTGAGGGTGCCGTGCTCGGCGAGCTCGGCGGCGAGTGCCTGGCTCCGGACGATCGGCTCCGCCAGCTCCCGGCGGGTCAGCAGTGGAGTCACCTCGGTTCCTAGCCTGCGGCCGAGACTCAGGCCGGCGAACCGGAGCAGCGCGTCGAATCGCGCCGCGACCTCGGCGACGCCCTTGTCGGACGCCCGCAGGGTGCCGACCTTGACGGCGTCCCGCACCGCGACCCAGGACTCACCCATGTCGTCGAACTCCATCGCACCGGACCTCGGGTGCTCCAGGTAGCGGATCAGCTCACCCAGGATCCAGGCCTGGTCGGGGTCGGCGACCCCGCGGAACTCCTTCTGGATGACAGCCTCGGCCAGGACCTGGGTCCAGGACAGGTGGTGCAGGTCGACCCGCTTGAGCTTGCGCTTGTCGACCTTGGTCGGGTGCTGGCCCGCGACCGCGGGGATCTCGTTCGAGATCGTCAGCAGGGCGTCGTACCCCTGCTCACGGGCGACGTCGAGGTAGTTCTCCAACTGTTCGGCCACCAGGAGGTTGCTGCCGGTCTTGACCTCGACCAGAGCGGTCCAGGTCCTCTGGCCACGGGAGACGCGGATGAGCCCGTCGGGGTAGAGCTTGCGCTCGCCGAGCAGGAAGGGGACCTCGATGAAGGTCTCGACTGCCCCGGCAGGAGCCCCGAACGGTCTGGTCAGCGATCTCCCGTACTCGCGGACCGCCGACATCACGGCCAGCAGCGCGGATGTGGCTCGGCGTTCCTGCTCCTCGGCACCGTTGATTCCCGACGTCGGAATCAGCCTTGCCTCGTGCCACGACTCTTCCGGCACCGCAACCCCCTCGTGACGTGTGTGTGGGCACACTATCGACGCCGGTGGAGACTCTTCCTTCGCCACGCGTCAAGGACCGCGACTTCCCGATTCCATGGTGGCCTTGAATGTCCGCCGAGCTGGGAGTCCCGGTGCTGCCGACGTGCGGAGGGGAAACGCGCTCGCCGGCCGCGTGCGTGCGGGTCGGGGGAGATCGTCTGACCTGCTCAGCAGGGCCGGCTTGAGCTCGCGCGTGCGGTGTGGGTGCGTGCGCGGACGATCAGGTCAATCGACGAGCACACGGACCGGTATCTCATGCTCGGCGGCGCCGTTCGCTGTTCGCTCGACCCAGAAGACGGGCCGTGCCCGTTGCTCGGCGACTGCCTCGACCAGCTCACCATCCCGCCAGAGGATCGCGGCGTAGTCGTCGACGCCGTACCCCTCGCTGAGCGCGCCGGTCGAGACCCACTGCTCGTACGCCTGCCGACGTCCCGGTTCGCCGAGGTAGTGCGGGCAGGAGCTCCCCGGGATGAGGCCGAGCCCGTCCGCGAGTGGGGCCAGCGTGCCGTAGGAGTCGGTCGATGACCCTTCGAACCAGCAGTTCATCCCCGCGCTGATCCCGGCGAGCACGGTGCCGTTGGCAGCGGCCCGCTCCAAGACGTCGGGCAGTCCGTGAAGCCGCCACACTGCGAGCAGGTTGGCCGTCGATCCCCCTCCGACGTAGATCACGTCCTGGTCCAGCAGCAGGCTCGGGTCGGAGTAGCCCCACGGATCGTGGCAGAACAGTGACAGCACTGACGTGTCGGCGCGGTCGGAGAAGGCGGCCTCGAAACGTCGGCAGTACCCGTCGGCGTCGCCGCTCGCGGTCGGGACGAAACACACGCGCGGACGAGACTGGGCGGTCAGATCAAGGATGAAGTCGTCGATCGCAGACGAACCGTCGTCGGACATCGAGAATCCGCCGCCGCCGAGGGTGACGATGGTCCCCATCATGTGCGGACCCCGATCTGCCCGGGCTCGCCGACCAGATCGATCCGCCGATTCGAAGACCGCTGCTGGTCGACGGGTTCGGAGATGATCACACCCGCCAGCGTATCCGTGCCGCATCAATCGCCGGGTGGCTGTCGGCGGCGTGGAGCATTCTGCCGGACGGCAAGAATGCCTTGCTGACCGGGCGCGTTGGTGAGCTCGGTGTCATCCTCGACAGGCCGTGGAGAGCATCGGGCACGCGACGGGGTGTCCTCCCGCGGAGCGTGTGCTCGATGATCCGGGCCTCGCGCTGGCGCGAGAAGGGACCAGCTGCCCCTCGGTACGTCGGGTGTCCGTCCGCAGGCGTCCCAGGTCTCAGCTCACCACCCGCACCGGCCTTCCGGCGACGAACGCCTCGACGCACTCGACGGCCCCCTCGGCCATCCGGCCCAGGGCCTGCGGCGTCCGGAACCCTAGGTGCGGGGTCAGCACGGTGTTCGGTGCGGTAAGCAACGGGTCGTCGGCCGGCAGCGGTTCGGGGTCGAACACGTCGCAGGCGGCGCGCAGGTCGCCGCGGGCCAGTCGGGCGGCCAGGGCGCCGGGGGCGATGAGCTCGGCGCGGGCGGTGTTCACCAGGATCGTCCCGGGTCGCAGCAGGTCGAGGTGGCGTGGGGTGAGCAGGCCGCGGGTCGCGTCGTTGAGCGGCAGGTGCAGGCTGACGGCGTCGGATACGGCCAGCAGCTCCTCGAGCCCGACCTGACGGGCAGTGGGGCCGCCGAGCGCCGTGAGGTCGGCCACCGGGCGGGCATCGTAGGCGAGCACCCGCATGCCGAGCGCTGCGACCATGGTGGTGAAGACCCGGCCGACGGCGCCGACGCCCACGACGCCGATCGTCGACCCGAACAGCTCGGGCCCGGGGAAGCCGGTCCAGTCGCCCGTGCGGATCGCCCGGTCACCGTCGAGGACCCCGCGCGCGGCAGCCAGCAGCAGTGCCAGGGCGAGCTCGGCGACGGCGCGGTCGCCGTACCCGGTGACGTTGGTGACCGTGATCCCGAGGTGCCGCGCGGTCGGCAGATCGATGTAGCTGGCGGCGCCGGTCCCGGCGAAGGCGAGCAGCCGCGTGCGTGCCGCAAGCCGCCCCAGACCCTCGGGCGTGAGGTGGGTGCCGATGATCGCCAGATCGGCGTCGACCAGCCGCGTCGTCGCCTCGTCCGCCGTCGGCTGATCATGGTGCACCGTCACGGTTCCGAGGCTGTGCAGGCGATCAGCGAGCGGACCCTCGGAAAACAGGGCGGAGAGCAGGGGTTCGCCGCCGGGGAAGACGATGTGTGGGCGGGTCACACCTGGGGACACCGGCGGGGACGTCATGCGGGGCCGTCAGTGGTGGAAGCCGGTCGTGCGTACGGCCGGCATGGGCCCCTCGAGGCTGTCCAGCCAGGCCACCTGGCCGTGCAGGTCCTCCAGGAAGGACGAGGCGAGGTCCATCGACAGCCCGTTGCGGACCACGATCCGCTGCACCGTGACCTCCTCCAGATCGGCGGGCATCGGGTAGGCGGGCACGAGCCAGCCGCGGGAGCGCAGCCGGTCCGACAGGTGGTAGAGGTTCCAGTTGCTGGTGTGGCCCTCCCGCAGCCGCCAGGCGAACACCGGGATGTCGGAGCCGTCGTTCCACAGCGTGAAGGCGGGCATCGCGCCGATCTGCTGCGCCAGGTACCGGGCCACGTCGGATGACGACTGCTGGACCTTGGTGAACCCCGACCGTCCCAGCCGCAGGAACTGGTAGTACTGCAGCAGCACCTGGGCGCCCGGCCGCGAGAAGTTGAGCGCGAGGGTCGGCATGTCCCCGCCGAGGTAGCTGACGGAGAAGATGAGCTCGTCGGGCAGCGCCGCGCGGTCCCGCCAGACGATCCAGCCGAGCCCGGGGTAGACCAGCCCGTACTTGTGCCCCGAGGTGTTGATCGAGGCCACCCGGTCCAGCCGGAAGTCCCACACCAGGTCGGGCTGGATGAACGGGGCGACCATCGCGCCCGACGCCCCGTCGACGTGCACCTGCACGTCCAGTCCGGTGGCCGCCTGGACGGCGTCGAGCGCCGCGCAGATCTGCTCGACCGGCTCGTACATGCCCGTGTAGGTGACACCCAGGATGGCGACGACGCCGATGGTGTTCTCATCGACGTAGGAGGCCAGGTCGTGCCCGTCGAGCACCGGGTGCGCCGCACTGATCGGCACGTACCGCGCCTCGACCTCGAAGTAGGTGCAGAACTTCTCCCAGCACACCTGGACGGCGCTGGACATGACGAGGTTGGGGCGCTCGGTCGAGAGCCCGGCCGCCCGGCGGGCCTGCTGCCAGCGGCGTTTGAGCGCCAGTCCGCCGAGCATGGCGGCCTCGGACGACCCGACGGTGGAGGTGCCGATCGTCGACTCGGGGTCGGTGGCGTGCCACAGGTCGGCGAGGATCGCGGCGCACCGGGTCTCGATGGCCGCGGTGGCCGGGTACTCGTCCTTGTCGACCATGTTCTTGTCGAACGCCTCGGCGTAGAGCCGTTCGGCGTGCGAGTCCATCCAGGTGCCGACGAAGGTCGCCAGGTTGAGCCGGGCGTTGCCGTCGAGCATCGCCTCGTCGTGCACGATCTGGTAGGCCGTCTCGGGCAGCGACTCGCCGTCGGGCAGCCGGTGCCGGGGGAGCGTGGTCGCCTCGCCGGGTCGGGCGAACAGCGGGTTGAGGACGATGTCGTCGGACTGGTCGTCCTCGTGCCTGATGGCGTTGCGGTGCACGTTCATGGCGGGACCCCTCGCAGGTGGGTGGGTGTCCCTGACGCTAGGGGGCGCGGCGAGGGCCGGCCGGGGCGGCGCGCCGCGAGGCCTCGACCAGCACGGCGCCCGCGGTCCGCAGTGCGCGGCCGATCTCCTCCGCCGTGGCGTCCGAGGTCATCGCACCGTCGCGCAGCATGATCAGCTGCAGGGCGGCGGTCGCGGGGTCGGCCGCGCCCAGCTCGGTGAGCAGCTCGGCTGCGACCGCGCGCAACCAGCCGCGATGGGCGTCGACGACGACCCGGACCGGGTGGTCGGGCTGCGGGTACTCGGCGAGGGCGTTGAGGAACGGGCAGCCGCGGAACCGCGGTCCGCACGCCTGCTCGGCGAGCTGGCCGGCGTAGCGGGACAGCACGGCCGCCGGGTCGCCCGGATCGGCCGCGCGCCACGTCGCCACGGCGTGCCGCTCGGCGGCCGACACCGTCGTCAGATAGGCCGCGACCAGGTGGTCCTTGGTGGGGAAGTGCCGGTAGAAGGTGGCCTTGGTGACCTCGGCCTGCGCCATGACGGCATCGGCGCTCACGGCGCGGATGCCCTCGAGGTAGAACCGCGGGGCGGCGACCGCCAGGATCCGGCGGGCGGCCGGCGACTGCCCGCCGTCGCGGCGGGGGTAGCCGACGACGGGGGCAGCCGGGCCGTTCAGGGCGTCGAGCGTGCTCACGGCCTCATCCTTGCGCGGCGGGGGCGCGAGCGGTCATGGCTCGGTCCTCACACCGTGGTGCTCGTGGTGAGCGTCACGGGGATGTTGCCGCGGGTCGCGACGGAGTAGGGGCACACCTGGTGGGCGCGGGTGACGAGGCTCTCGGCCGTGGCCTGGTCGAGTCCGGGGATCGTGATGTCGAGCTGGGCCTCGATCCCGTAGCCGTTGCCCTCGGCCGAGGCCAGCGAGATCCGGGCGACCACCTGGGAGCCGGTCAGCGGGGTCTTGTCGGCGGCCGCGACGGACTTGAGCGCGGAGTGGAAGCAGGACGACCAGCCCGCGGCGAAGAGCTGCTCGGGGTTGGTGCCGCCGCCCGCTCCGCCGAGTGCGGTGGGCACCGCCAGCGTGACGTCGAGGACGCCGTCGTCGCTCACGGCGCGGCCGCCGCGGCGGCCCTCCCCGGTGGCGGTGGCGATGGCGGTGTAGAGGACAGACATGAGGTGCTCCGATTGGTAGACGAACTAGTACGTCTACCATACGCGGGCTCCGCGGCCGTGTCCTCGCCACGGGGCGCGGCCGGCGGTGGGCGTCGCGGCGCACCGGGTTTCGCCCGCGCCCGCCGCCGCACCTGGGTGCGGGCCCGCGCCGCGGGCCGCATCATGGGCGCACAGCACGCATCCACCCGTCACCGCCCACGTCGACCACCCCCTCGACCAGGTGGTCGCGGTCCGCTGCCGGCGCCGCATTTCGCGGGCGATCGGGCAGCCCGCACCACGAGCGATCGGGGGAGCTGTGATCGAACGGCTCGTCCGTGCACGCCTCGGCGTGGAGAACGACCTGCGGTCCGGCTGGAACGTGCCGCGCACCCGACGCCTCGGGCTGCTCGAGGTCACCGTCACGGCGGCGCTCGCCGCACACTGCCTCCTCGTTGCCACGACCACCACGCACGTGGGCTTGTATCGCGCCGTCGCCGCGGTGCTCGGCGGGCTGGCCCTCGCCGGCTACCTCGGCTGGCGCACGGCGACATCGGTCGTCGTCCGCGCCACGACGACCGTCGTGCTCGGTGCGGCGCTCATGGCCCTGCACGACGGCGGCTCGGACTACGTCCTGCTCTGGTACTTCGTGGTGGTCGCGGTCTACCCGATCGTGCTCCCCAGGGCGATGGCGCGAGCCCTCATCGTGGTGGTCCCGCTCGCCTACCTGGCGACCGTGCCGCCCGGACCGCTCGGGGTCGAGCTGTTGCGGGGCGTGTCCCTGCTGCTCATCGGGATGTTCGTGCACGGTGCGGCCGGCGCGCTGCGCCAGGTGGTTGACGAGCACGACCGGGTGGCCGCGCTGCTCGACGCCTGCCTGGCGGCGGCACCCGCGGCGTTCGCGATCGTCGACAGATCGACGCGCCTGCAGTTCTGGAACGCGGAGCTGGACCGGCTGCGTGACCGCGCCACCCCCGTCCGACTGGGTCAGCTGCTCGACGAGCTGCACCTGGTCGACGGCCTGGCCGACGCCGTCGCGACGACGCTGCGGACGGGACAGGCGCGCTACCGGATACCGATCCAGCACGACGGGCGCGAGTGGGTCGCGAGCGTCTTCCCGGTCGCGGTCGCCCAGCGCACCGTCGGCGTGGCACTCATGGCGGGCGACACGACCGAACGGTCGCGGCAGGAGGACAGGTTGCGGCACATGGCGTCGCACGACTCCCTCACCGGGCTGCCCAACCGGTCGTTGTTCGCCGACCGCCTCGGTTCGGCGCTGGCCGCCGGCGAGCCCACGAGCGTGCTGTTCTGCGACGTCGACAACTTCAAGGTGCTGAACGATGCCCTCGGACACCAGGCCGGCGACCTCACGCTCATCGCACTGGCCGAGCGGCTGCGGCTGCTCGTGGGCTCGGACGACGATGTGGCCCGGCTCGGCGGCGACGAGTTCGGGGTGCTGGTGCGATCCGGCAGCCTCGCCCAGGCCCGGGCGTTCGCCGAGCGGGTCTGCGACGCCATGCACGAGCCGTTCCAGGTCGACGGCCGACCGGTGACCGCGACCCTGTCGGTCGGGGTGGCCCGGGCCGACGGGTCGGGGGTCCCCGTGAGCCTGCTGCGTGACGCGGATGTCGCGCTCTACCAGGCCAAGGGCAACGGGCGCGACCAGGTCGCGGTGTTCGACGACAAGGCCCGGGCGGCTGTCGAGGAGCAGCTGAGCCTGGGCGAGGCGCTGCGCCGCGCCGTCGAGCTGGACCAGGTGCACGTCGCCTACCAGCCCGTCGTCCGCCTCACCGCCGACGGCGGAACCCGGCTCGACGGGTTCGAGGCGCTGGCCCGGTGGAGCCTCCCCGACCGCGGACCGGTGCGGCCCGAGGTGTTCATCAAGATCGCCGAGGAGCTGGGCCTCATCCAGCAGCTCGGGGCGCACGTGCTGGAGACCGCCTGCGCCCAGATGCGCACGTGGCGTGACGAGTACGACCCGACGCTGCGGATCGCGGTCAACGTGTCGGCCCGCCAGCTCGACCATCCCGATCTCGCGGACGTCGTCTCGACGACGCTCGCCCGCACCTCGCTGCCGCCCGGTGCGCTCGAGCTGGAGATCACCGAGTCGGTCCTCATGCGCGACGTGGCCCAGACCTCCGCCGTCCTGGTCCGGTTGCGGGCGATCGGGGTTCGTATCGCCCTCGACGACTTCGGGACCGGCTACAGCTCGTTGGCCTACCTGCGTGAGCTGCCGATCGACACCATCAAGATCGACCGGTCCTTCACCCGACGGCTGCCCGACGACACCGCGCTGTTCGCCCAGCTGATCTCGCTGGCCCGGGTGACCGGCGCGCGCACGGTGGTCGAGGGGGTCGAGACCGAGGCGCAGCGCGACACCGCGCGGGAGGTGGGGGCCGACAATCTCCAGGGATTCCTCATCGCCAAGCCCATGGAGGCCGATGAGGCCGGCTACTGGCTGGAACGCTGGTACCAGGACTGACGACCCCCACCGCGGCCGCTCACATGTCGCGGTACCGCCGGGCTGCCGCGAGGTCGGCCGCCAGCTCCGGCGCCGTCCGGGACACCCCGTACCCGGGGGTGTCGCGCTGGATCCGCCAGCCCTCGGCCAGGGTGTCGAGCTCGACGACGTCGAAGCCGAACTGGTCGATCAGCCCGGCGACCGCTCGCCGGGCCGTCGCGTCGTCACCGGCGATGGCGAGTGCGCGTCGCTGAGGGGCGTGCGCCGGGCGACCGTCGGTGGTGAGGTCGGCCGCGACGATGTGGTTGAACGCCTTGACGACGTACGACTGCGGCAGGTGCCGGGCCAACAGCTCGGCCGTCGTCGTCGTCTCGTCATCGAGCTCGCCGATCTGCCCGTCGCGCTGCGGGTAGTAGTTGTTGGTGTCGATGACGACCTTGTCGACCAGCGGCTCGACCGGCACGGTGTCGATCGCACGCAGCGGGATCGTGACGACCACGAGGTCGCCGGCCTGCGCGGCCTCCTGCGGGGTGGCTGCGCGCGCGAGCGGCCCGAGCTCGGCGACCAGGTCCGCGAGCGTCTGCGGCCCCCGCGAGTTGGACAGCACCACCTCGTAGCCGTTCGCCACGGCGAGCCGGGCGAGCTGGGAGCCGATGTGTCCTGCGCCGATGAGTCCAAGGGTGGTCATGGGGCGTGCAACCGATGGCCGCGGGTCCGCATTCCGCGGGTGGTCCTCGGCTCCCGGCCGCGCGTCGCCCGTCGAGGTGCCGCGGGCGCGGCCTAGCCTTGGCACGAGCCCGCCCGACGTCGTCCCGCCACCAGGAGCAGGTCATGGTCACCACCCCCGCCGTCCGGCACATCGCCCTGGTGGCGCACGACAACAAGAAGGTCGAGCTGCTGCGCTGGGCCGAGTTCAACCGGGGCACGTTGTCCCGGCACTCGCTGTACTCCACGGGCACCACCGGCACGATGCTCGAGTTCGAGCTGGGGCTCAAGGTGCACCGGTTCCTGTCCGGCCCGGTCGGCGGTGACCAGCAGATCGGCGCGAAGATCGCGGAGGGTGGCATCGACACCCTCGTGTTCTTCTGGGACCCGCTCGAACCGCAGCCGCACGACCCCGACGTGAAGGCGCTGCTGCGCATCGCCACCGTCTGGAACGTCCCGATGGCGTGCAACGTCGCGACGGCGGACCTGATCATCTCGTCCCCGCTGCTGGAGGACTCGGCCTATGCGAGCGAGCGCCCGGACGTGAGCCCGCGCTCCTGGGACGGCACCCGGCCGGTCTGAGCCCCGGTCCGTACCCGACGGACCACCGGGCGCCCAGGGCCCGGACGGCCGCACAGGCCTCTCACCTGGATCGATACCCTGACCCGGTGATCCCCGACCTGCACGTCCTGACCTCGTCGACCTGGCAGGTGGGTGTGCTGCCGGGCACGGGTGCCACCCTCGCATTCGGTCGGGTCGACACCGGGGGCGGTCCGACCGATGTGCTGCGCCCCACCCCGGCGGCTGCTCGTCGGCGGCCCGAGTCCACGGCGTCCTACCCCCTCATCCCCTGGTCCAACCGCATCGGCGACGGGGTGCTGAGGTTCGGGGGGCGTCGCTGGCAGCTGCGCCGCAACTCCGATGACGGGACGGCCAGCCACGGCACGGTCCTGGACCACCCGTGGCAGGTCGTGACCCGCCGCGACGACCGGATCGAGCTCGTCCTGACCTCCGCCGAGCTGGTCGGGATCAACTTCCCGTGGCGGTTCGCCGCCGGCATCACCTATCGGGTCGACGGTCCTGATCTGCGGGTCGACACCTGGGTGTCCAACGAGGACGGCGAACCGTTCCCGGCCGGTCTGGGACACCACCCGTACTTCATGCGGCACCTGCGGCCCGGCGACGGGGGAGCCCGGCTGCAGGTCCCGGCCGCGGCGGCCTACGACCTGGTGGCTGCGATGGCCACGGGCCCGGCCGTCCCGGTGCCGCCGCGGGTCGACTTCCGCGATCCGCGGGCCGTGGGGGACCGGGCGGTCGACGACTGCCTCACCGGGTTCGGACCGGGCGGGGCGCGAGCCGCGATCACCTACGACGATCTCGCGCTGACCCTGACCTGCGACCCGGTGTACTCCCACCTGGTGGTCTACGTCCCGCGCGGTCGTGCGTACTTCGCGGTCGAACCCGTGACGCACGTCAACGGTGCCCACGCCCTGCTCGAGGACGGTGTGGCCGGGACCGGCCTGGTCGTCCTCGAGCCGGGCGAGCGCCTGGCGGCGGGGTTCAGCCTGCGGGCCGGGCCGGCGGACCGCCGGGGATCGAGTCGATGAGCTGGCGGGTGTACGGGTGCTGCGGTTCGGACAGCAGCGACCGCGTGGGCCCGGACTCCACCACCCTGCCCTGGTACATCACCATCGCGTGCTCGGTGAGGTAGTCGACCACCGACAGGTCGTGCGAGATGAGCACCAGTGCCAGACCGCGGCTGGCGCGCAGGTCGAGCAGCAGGTTGAGGACGTTGGCCTGCACCGACACGTCGAGCGCCGAGGTCGGTTCATCGGCCACCAGCACCTGCGGCCCGCACGCCAGCGCGCGGGCGATGCCGACCCGCTGGCGCTGCCCGCCGGACAGGCCCGCCGGACGACGGTGGGTGACCTCACCGGTGAGCCCGACCTCGGCGAGCACCGCCTCGGCCCGGGAGGCCGCGACCTTCGCCTTCGCCCCGTCCCAGACCCGGATGACCTCGGCCACGGTGGCCTGGGCCGAGAGCATGGGGTTGAGCGAGGCGTACGGGTCCTGGAACACCATCTGCACGAGTCGGCGCACGGGGTCCCGCCGTCGCAGGCCCTTCCAGGGGCGACCCTGGACGAGCACGCTGCCGGCGCTCGGGTGCAACGAGCCCACCAGTCCGCGCCCGATGGTCGTCTTGCCGCTCCCGCTCTCGCCGACGATGCCCACGGCGTCGCCGGCGCGCACCTCCAGGTTGATCGAGACGGCGGCGGGCGGTGCGCCCTTGCTGTAGCGGAACTCGGCGTCCACCACCTCCAGGAGCAGGTCAGACATGGGCGTGCGCCTCCTCGTTCGGGGCGGGCCAGCCGTGGCAGGCGCTCGACCGGTCGTCGGCCAGGGGCAGCAGGGCGGGCTGGGCGGTGCGGCACACATCGCGTGCGTAGGTGCAGCGGGGGGCGAACCGGCAGCCGGTGGGCCACTGGCCGGGGACGGCGGGCACCCCGGGGATGGTGACCAGCCGCTCGCCCGGCGCCCGGTTGCTGGGGCGCGCCCCGAGCAGGGCCGCCGTGTACGGGTGCGACGGCGATCCCATGACCTGCTGCGTGCTGCCGAGCTCGACGACCGTGCCGCCGTACATGACGGCCAGCGTGTCGGCGACATCGGCCACCACGCCCAGGTCGTGGGTGACCA
>JAHIJU010000502.1 GCA_018898235.1 Actinomycetota bacterium
CGGCGGTGTGTTGGTCGCCGTGCTCCCAACTGTGGCGGCGGGCATGTTCATGATCTTCACGTTGGTGCTCAGATTGCCGTCGATGATGCCCACGAACGGGTGGGGCAGGGGTGTCGGTACCGGCCCCCCCGGCGATGGTACCATCACGATGTGCATGTCCACGGTGATTATCTGGTCGCCCTGTTTCACAGCTGGTTGTCCCATGTTGCGTTGTGCTCCTGTTAGTTAGCTTTCGGCCCGAAGCAGTAGGGAGTAAGGAGTATGAAGTATGAAGTAGGCAGAAGACGGACACATACTGCTTACTCCCTACTGCTGTTGTCTCGCCAACCGCTGATAGCTGACCGCTGACTGCTCAATTCAGATTGATCATAGCGCCTGTGACGTTCACCTGTCCGCCTGCCTGTAGGTCGATGTTGGCGCCGGCCTCGATCTTGAGGCTGCCGCTGGCCTTGATCTCAATCTGATTGCCCTCGATGCTGAATTTGCCCCCGCCATCATCGAAGGTCAGCGTCATCCCCGAGCTGCTGGTGATGGTGATCCTCTGGTTGGCATCGTCCAGGACGAGCATCTGTCCGCCGCTGGTGATAATCTCAATCTTGTTGTCTGCGTTATCATAGACCGTGATATGGTGTCCCGTGCGCGAGTGCCAACTTCTGACCAGCGGCTTCTCGTTGCCCGAAGCGGCGGTCGGTGGCAGCGCTTGCTGGCCATTCCAGAGCCCCCCCAGGACATAGGGCCGGTTGAAGCTGCCCTGCTCAAAGGCAACCAAGACCTCATCCCCGACCTCGGGAACGATCAGAAATCCGGCATCCGGCCCTGCGCCGGCACCGACCACGCGCGTCCAATTGCTCTCGGCATCTTCGGACATCCACGGAAACTGCAGCTTCACGCGCCCCAAGTTCTGGGGGTCGTCCGCGTTCGTAACCACGGCGGGGACCACGCCCGGATACTGCGCCGCCACGTTGCGGCCCCGCATCGCCTCAAGCAGCAGCCCGGTCCGGGTGCCCTTGACGCTGAATGTCGTCTTCAGTCCCTCAGGTGTGTAGGCGTGGCGGGCGCTGGTGACCAGATACGTACCGCTGAACCGCTCCCCCAGGCCCTCCAGGGCGACGGCTTTGCCCGCGCGGATATCAGGCCGGCGGAGCGCCTCGCCCTCGGCCTGGACAAAGGCCCCGCTGATCTCGTCGAGCCGCGCCGCGGCGAGCGTGTTTGCCTCCGCCTGACTGCTTACGTTCTGATCGACAATGATCTGCTTGCCGCTACCGAATGCGCTTGCCCAGGAGGCGCCATCCTGCGATTCTTGTATCTGAGGGTAGAGGGCGCCCTGCTGGGCGCGCCCGACGACGGCCTTCTTTTCGTCGACCGACCAGCCGCGGACAACGACCTCGTCCACCTGCTCGGCCAAGTTCATCCGCGGATAGAATGAGAGCAAGTTGTCGCCCCACGTCAGCGTGGCGGCGGACTCCCTTGCGCTGGGTTTGTGGAAGATCAGCTTGCCGTCGTCGACGTAGCATTCGTATCCGATACGCCACGCACGCTGCTTCAGAAACTCCAGGTCGGTCTGGTTGTGCTGGAAGATGTGGTCGTAGACGGTGCTGGTGCTCTCGACATCGGCTTGCAGACCGGCGCCCTGCGCGATCTCCGTGGCCAGGTCGCTGTCCTTCTTGTTCAGGTGCGCCTGGCTCTTGGTCTCGCGATAGAGCCGGTGCGACTTGTCGTAGCCTCTGACCGCCAGCCGGGCGATCATGCCCTCCTGGAACTCCGGCTCCAGGGCCGTGATCTCGCCCTTAATCAGATCGGACCACTCGCCACCGGCCGTCTGCGCGCTGATCTCGATCTCCTTGGTCAGGTCGAACGGGCCCCTGTCGATCAGTTCGAAGTCGGGGTCCTGCACCCGGATCACGAACATGCCCGGCAGATGGGCGTGCTGATCTACCTCGACGGAGACAACGTTCGCCATCACGTCAGGCTGCGCCTCCGTCCCGTCGATCTTGATACGTATTTGACTCGCGAGTTCAGACTGTTCGGGCATGGTCTCGGTCCAGGTCTCAGTCCATCGGGATAATCA
>JAHIJU010000145.1 GCA_018898235.1 Actinomycetota bacterium
CACGCGTGCAGTAGATGTGCGCATCGTCCTGGGTGAAGCCGCGGGCCCGGGTCATCCCGTGCACCACACCGGACTTCTCGTACCGGTAGACGGTGCCGAACTCGAACAGCCGCAGCGGCAGCTCCCGGTAGGAGCGCCCGCGGGAGGCGAAGATCAGGTTGTGCATCGGGCAGTTCATCGGCTTGAGGTAGTAGTCCTGGGCCGCACGCTTGATGTTGCCCTCGGCGTCCCGCTCCTCGTCCAGCTGCATGGGCGTGTACATGCCGTCGGAGTACCAGTCGAGGTGACCCGAGGTCTGGAACAGCTTGGCCTTGGTGATGTGCGGGGTGTTGACGAAGGAGTACCCGGAGGCCAGGTGACGCCGGCGGGAGTAGTCCTCCATCTCCATCCGGATGATCCCGCCCTTGGGGTGGAACACCGGCAGACCCGAGCCGATCTCGTCGGGGAAGGAGAACAGGTCGAGCTCGGCGCCCAGGCGGCGGTGGTCGCGGCGCTCGGCCTCGGCGATCCTGTCGAGGTGGGCGCGCAGGTCGTCCTTGGTCGCCCAGGCCGTGCCGTAGATGCGCTGCAGCTGGGGGTTCTTCTCCGAGCCCCGCCAGTACGCGGCGGCCGACCGGGTCAGCTGGAACCCGTTGCCGATCAGCCGGGTGCTCGGCAGGTGCGGGCCGCGGCACAGGTCCTGCCAGGCGACGGTCCCGTCCTTGCGCCGGTTCTCGTACATCGTCAGCCCGCCGAGACCGACCTCGACCGACGCGCCGTCGTCCTCGGATGCCTCGCCCTTGATGCCGATGAGCTCGAGCTTGTAGGGCTCGGCGGCCTCGATCGCGCGCGCCTGCTCCTCGGCGACGTCGACGCGGTGGAAGGTCTGGCCCTCCTTGACGATCTTGGCCATCACCTTCTCCAGGGCGCGCAGGTCCTCGGGCGTGAACGGGGTCTGCACGTCGAAGTCGTAGTAGAAACCGTCGGTGATGGGCGGGCCGATCCCGAGCTGCGCCGACGGGTTGACCTCCTGGACGGCCTGGGCGAGCACGTGCGCGGCCGAGTGCCGCAGCACTGCGAGGCCGTCCGGCTCGGTGATGCCCACGGCCTCGACGACGGTGCCCGGCTCGAGCGGACGGGCGAGGTCCCGCAGCTCGCCGTCGACCCTGACCACGACGACATCGCGCCGGCCCTGGTACAGGTCGGCGCCGGTAGTGCCCGGCTCCACCGTGGTCGGCACGCCGTCGACGGTGAGGGTGAGGGGCTCGGGCACGAGGAGGACTCCTTGAGAGGGTGCTGCGGCGCGGGGCTCCCGCGCTGACCGGCACAGGGCCAGGTCGGACCCCTCGATGCTACCCATCGGACGCCGTGGCCCGGGCACGCGGCCCAGTGCCATGCTCCCCGCATGCGGGCAGGACGGAGCACGGCCAAGGTGCGGATCGACCGGCTCTCCCCCGCCGACGTCACCCAGCTCGCGGTGGACACGGGTGCCGCACCGATGAACATCGCCGCGGTGCTGGTGCTCGCCGACGGAGCCGACGACACCTCCCTCGCCGATCTGCTGGTCCGACGCTCGCTGGCCGTGTCGCGGCTGAGGCACCGCCTGCTGCGACCACCACCGGGTTGCGGCGGTCCGCTCTGGGTCGACGCCCCGCATCACGCGCCCGAGCAGCACGTCACCCGTCGCGTCCTGGCCGGCGGCGGGACACGGGCCGTGCTCGACGAGGCGGCTCTCCTGGCCTGCACCCCTTTCGATCGGTCACGCCCGCTGTGGGCAGCGACCGTGTTCACCGGATGGGACGAGGACGGGGGACGTGCGGCGCTGGTTCTCGTCGCCCACCACGTGGTGGTCGACGGTCTCGGCGGGCTCGAGGTGCTCGCGCTCCTGGCCGACCCGGGGCGCCCCGCGCCCGACGTCGAACCGCTCCCCGCACCGAGCACGCTCCAGCTGGCGCACGCTGCCGGGGCCGACCGCATCCGGCACGTCCTGGGCGCTCCGCGCGCCGTCGCCCGCACCGCCCGTGGACTGCGCGAGCTTGGAGTACGGCACGACCGGCCACGGCCGGCCGCCGTCACCTCGCTCAACGCGCCCACCGGCCGAGCCCGGCGGCTGTGGGTCACCGAGGTCGCGCTGGACGCCGTCCTCGACCGGGCGCACCGCCTGGGCGGCACGCTCAACGACGTCGTGGTCGCCGCGGTCGTGGGCGGTCTGGCAGGGCTGCTGGGCGATCGGGGCGAGCACGCCGACGAGATCGTGGTGTCCGTGCCGGTCACCGCCCGGACCGGTGCAGGAGACCGGATGGGCAACCACACCGGCGTGATGCCGGTCGCTGTGCCGACCGGTTTGACTGCGGACGCCACGGTCGCTGCGGTGACGGCCCGCACCGCGTCGCACCGGGGCGCCGGCCGAGGTGCTTCGGCCGCTCCGCTCGGGGTCTGGTTCCGGGCGATGGCAAGGGTCGGGCTGTTCGGCAGGTTCGTCGACCGGCAGCGGATGATCCACACGTTCGAGACCAACATGCGGGGCCCGGCGCAGCGGCTGGCGTTCGGCGGGCACCAGGTGGAGACCATCGTCCCGATCGCGGTGAACCCCGGGAACGTCTCGGTCAGCTTCGCGACGCTGTCCTACGCCGGCCGCCTGGTGGTCGTCGTGATCGCCGACCTCCGGCTCGCAGCGGCGGGTGAAGCGCTCGCCGCACGCATCGGGCGCCTGCTGGTGCCCGGCACGCCAGGTTGACCGCGCGCGCGGACGGTCCCGCCGCGGGGATCGCCGCCCGTGCGGCGTCGGGGCACCGGCGGCCAAGCCACCGATGCCGACCTGACCAGCGACAACGCCCAAGACGCCGCAGGCCGCCCCGACTACCCGGGACGGCCTGTGGCGCTGCTGGTGGGCGATACTGGGTTCGAACCAGTGACCTCCTCGGTGTGAACGAGGCGCTCTACCACTGAGCCAATCGCCCGCTGTGCGGCTTGCGCGCTGCACCGCGCCCCGGAATGCTACCCGGCACAGGCCAGTTTGCCGAACTCGAACCATCACCTGATCGATGACGGCTCTGCCCTGGCCTTCCGGCCGCTGTTCGGCCAAGATCATCCGCACGGGGGGCGGCGTCCATCTCGGAGAGTGGTCCTCGGGTGCTCATGCGGGTGAAACCGGCCTGTCGACACGGCAAGTGGCGCGAGACAACTGCCATGATGGCGGAGCGTGGAAGGAGGGGTGATGGCGCAGCAAGGCTTTGACGTCGTCGAGGTTATCGCGGTCCAGCTCATCGGCTCGGACGCCAGCGTGATCCAGGTGAGCACGGAGTTCTCCTTCCGCGCCAACGACCCGTACACCGTGCGCGCCGTCTTCACGGGCGCGCAGTCGGTCTCCACGTGGCTGCTGGGCCGTGAGCTCCTGGCCGACGGCCTGCACGCTCCGGCCGATGAACCTGCCGGCAACGGCGATGTCCAGGTGTGGCTCGACGAGGACCCGGAGTACGTGCTGATCTCGCTGTCGGGCGTCGAGGGCAACGCGCTGCTTGCGGCGCCGACCGAGCCTCTGATCCGGTTCATCGACCGCACCGAGCAGCTCGTGCCGATCGGGGCCGAGAGCGACCGGATGCAGAGCGAGATCAGCGCACTGATCGCGGCCCTGCTCACTGCCTGACCCGACCACGACGACCGACTACGGGTCCAGGTCGACCCGGCGCATGCTCTCGACCAGGCGCCGCAGCTCGAGGCTGAGGGGCCCGGCGGCCACCGCCGCGCCGTCGAGGGCCACCACCGGCGCCACACCGCGGATCGTGCTGCTCACGGCCAGCCCGGCGCGTTCCCTCGCCACCTCGTCGAGCACGGACTCGTAGCCCACCGTCCGTTCGACGACGGGCAACCCGGCACCTACCGCCCACTCGAGCAGCAGCTCACGTGTGACCCCTCCCAGGCAGCCGCTGCTCAGCGGGGGCGTGAGGATCTGTCCGTCGACCTCCACCAGCACGTTCGAGGTGGTGCACTCGCACAGCTGCCCGCGGGTGTTGGCCAGCACGGCCTCATCGGCGCCCTGGTCGTGCGCGTGACGGGCCGCCACCAGATTGTCCGCCGTGGAGATCGCCTTGACACCGACCAGCGCGGCCCGGTCGTTGCGGACCCACGGCACGCGAACCACCCGCACCTCGTGCACGGGTGTGGCGGTGCTCCCGACGATGAAGGTCACCCCGTCACGGGCCTCGGCCGAGCTTCCGGACGTGATCGTGATCCGCAGCCTGCCGTAGCCCCACCCCCCGGTGCGCGCCACGAGTGCGGTGGCCTCGCGCAGCTCGTCACCGTCCGGGGCGGCCAGGCCGACCGCCGCCGCTGATCGGGCAAGCCTCGCCAGGTGCCGGGTGACAGCGAACGGGGCACCGTCGATCACCGCCAACGACTCGTAGACACCCAGGCCGCCGGTCAGTCCGCGGTCCCGCGGACCCACCAACGGCTCGTCCGGGGAACGCAGTCGACCACCGCTCCACACGATCGGATCACCCATGCCCCCAGCATCTCGCGTCACATCCCGTTCACCTGAGTTGGACTCTCGGCGATGGACTCGGTTAGAGTCTGGGACGCGCACGGAGCCGGGGTTCAACCGGAACGTGCCGCGCGGACGTGGCTCAGTTGGTAGAGCATCACCTTGCCAAGGTGAGGGTC
>JAHIJU010000146.1 GCA_018898235.1 Actinomycetota bacterium
ATTCACTCGACCGGCCCGAACGCCGACCCCCGTGGCGGGCGCCACAGACCCCTCCGCCAGCCCCGGAGGAGGCCAAACGTAGCCTCACGTCCCGAGGTCGGGCGGTCAAGGGCGCTCGGCAGCGTTCAGACGACCGCAGCCTGCCGTTCACCTGACGTCGCGCCCCAGGGCGGACCCGCGGAACCCGCTGTGCGGCATCTCGACGCCCAAGCGGGTCCCCATCGGTGGCTTCAGCCCGGAAGTCAGCTTCCGGGCAGGGCCGGGAGTCTCACCGGGGAAAGCCTGCCCGAGCTGCCTCCGTCGCCGAGCTGGCCGTCACTCCCCCGGCCCCAGGCCCAGGCTCCCGGCTCGCCGGTCAGACTCAAGGCGAACGACGAGTAGCTGGAGCTGGTGGCGACGAGCTGCGTGACGCCCGTCGGACCGGAGAGCCTCTCCGGGGTCGATCGGTTCGTCACGGTGCCATCGCCGAGGGCTCCGTAGTAGTTGTACCCCCACGCCCACACGCCACCGTCCTGCGTGAGAGCGAGCGAATACTGACTCCCGGCCGCGACCTGCACGACTCCGGTGAGACCTGACGCACGGACCGGCGTGCGCTGTGACGAGCTCGACCCGTACCCCAGCTGTCCGAAGCTGTTGGAGCCCCACGCCCACACGGTCTTGTCACCACCGAGCGCGAGCGAGTGACTACCACCTGCGGCGACCTGGGTGATGCCGGTCAGGCCCGGCACCTCGACGGGCGTGCCGGTGGAACTGGTCGTGCCGTCTCCGAGGTTGCCCGAACCGTTGTCACCCCACGCCCAGACTGTCCCGTCCGCGGCCAGCGCGAGCGAGAAGCCGCCGCCCGCGGTGACCTGGACGACTCGGGGAAGACCCGAGACCTTCTCCGGTGTCGCCGTCACCGTGTTCACGAAGGGGTTGATCCGCCCCCATGACCAGACCGCCCCGTCGGAGTCCAGCGCCAACGCATGGCCGGGGCCGGCGGCGACCTGGGTGATCGAGGGAAGGCCCGAGATTCTCTCGGGCGTGGACCGGTACCCGGATGTCGCGCCGTCTCCCAGTGCTCCGTCCCCCTGGTAGCCCCAGGACCACAGCGAGCCATCCTCGGACAATGCGATCGAGAAGCTCGACCCGGCGGCCACCTGGACGATCTGGGTGATCCCGGAGACCTGCACAGCAAGGAGTCGGTCGGTGTTCGTCAGGTCACCGAGCTCGCCGAGGCGATTGGCACCCCAGGCCCATGCGGTGCCGTCACCAGCAAGCGCCAGCGTGTGGCTTGAGCCGCTCGTGAGCTGCACCACCGTGCGGGCAGCGGCCCCGATCTTGATGGTGAGTGCTGCCGAGGCGGTCCGCGCCGCGAGGTCGGTGAACCGGACGGTGAACGTCGACGAGCCGAACGTCGTCGGCGTACCGCTGATCGCGCAGCCGGACAGAGCCAACCCCGCGGGGAGCGTGCCCGAGACAACAGTCCAGGACCCGGCCCGGTGATCGGCCGTGCGCAGAGCCGTGCCATACGCCTCGCCGATTGCGCCGTCGGGCACAGACGTGGAGGCGACGATCGGTGAGGACGACGGCGGCGACGCCAGGTCGTGCCAACGGTGCAGGAAGGCGGCCATGGCCTCACGCGAGACCGACCCGGACGGCCCGAACCTCTGGTCGCCACCCGGTTTGGTGATGCCCTTGGCGGCCAACCACGTCGTCTCCTTGTAGAACGTCGCCGACGTCGCCACATCGACGAACGGCGAGGTGGTCGGAGCGGTGAAGGCAGGGGAGCCAGCGAACCGGTACAGGAACGCCGCCATCGCTTCACGGCTCACCGTCCCGGCCGGACCGAACTTCCCATCCGCCCCCGGCTTGGTGATGCCCTGGGCGGCCAACCAGGTCATCTCCGTGTAGAACGCATCCGACGTCGCCACATCCGAGAACGGCGAGCTGGTGGGAGCGGTGTAGGCCGGCGACCCGGCCGACCGGTACAGGAACGCGGCCATCGCCGACCGCGAGACCGGGTTGCCCGGCCCGAAGTTGCCATCAGCCCCAGGCTTGGAGATCGCCTGATCGACCAACCACACGATGTCGACATAGAACGGCGAGCTCGTCGCCACATCCGCCAACCCGGTCCCCGAC
>JAHIJU010000013.1 GCA_018898235.1 Actinomycetota bacterium
CGCGGCGCAGCGCTGCCTGACGCACGTGCACGTCGTCCGAGTGATCGACGATCCCCCGGACCAGGTGCTCCAGCGCGTCGGAGAGCATCAGGCCTGCTCGTCGGCCGCAGCCGGCTCGGCCGCAGCCTGGGACTTGCGCTCGGACGCGGTGGCCTTGACCTTCTCGGCGGCGACGGCGACGGCCTCGACGGCCGACGTGGCGTCGGCCTTGGCGGCCTTCGTCCGGAGCTTGCCCTCGGCGCCCGGCAGGCCCTTGAACTTCTGCCAGTCACCGGTGATCTTCAGCAGCACGCGAACCTGCTCGGTCGGCTGCGCGCCGACGCCGAGCCAGTACTGGGCGCGGTCGGACTTGACCTCGATGAACGAGGGCTCCTCGGTGGGGTGGTACTTGCCGATCTCCTCGATCACGCGACCGTCGCGCTTGGTGCGCGAGTCGGCGACGACGATGCGGTAGTACGGCGCGCGGATCTTGCCCAGGCGCTTGAGACGGATCTTGGTGGCCACGGTGTGATGTCTCCTGAACGTGCAACGGGGCGGTCCTTGCCGCGCCTCCCGTGGGGCAGGCGCGCGGGTGAGAACCTGAAGGACTACGGCAACGGCAGGTAGAGGGGCTGCGTGCGCCGTGGACAGCCGCTCATTGTGCCAGATGCACGGGCCTCGCCCAACTCGGCCGACGCGCGGCCCGCGCGGCCCACCTCCGCACGCGCCCGCCGTGCGGGTCAGCGCACCCGGACCCCGCGCAGCACGATCGCGGCGGGGGCCGCCAACGCACCGATGTCGACCCTCGGGTCGCTCGCGTAGACCACCAGGTCCGCCGACGCGCCCTCGACCAGGCCCGGGACCCCCAGCCAGCCGCGGGCCCGCCAGCTCGCGGCGGCGACGACCTGCGCAGCCGGGATCCCCGCCGCGACCAGCTCGGCCGCCTCGTCGGCGAGCCTGCCGTGCCCGATGGTCCCGCCGGCGTCGGTCCCGACCAGGATCTGCACCCCGGCGTCGTACAGGTCCCGCACCTGCTCGTACCGGCGGGCGTGCATGGCACGCATGCGAGCGGCGAACGCGGGGAATCGCGTCCCGGCCGCCGCGATCGCCCCGAACTGGGCCACCTGCAACAGGGTCGCGGTCACCGGGATGCCGGCGGCGGCGATCGCCTCGATCTGGGTCGGGTCGGCGCCCGTCGCGTGCTCGAGGCAGTCGATCCCGGCGGCCAGCAGATCGTCGAGCGTCTCGGTGGCGAAGGTGTGCGCCGTCACCCGGGCACCGGCGTCGTGGGCCGCCGCGACGGCGTCGGCGAGCTGACGCGGCGTCCACAGCGGTGCCAGGTCACCGCCCGCGGCCAGGTCCCGGTCGATCCAGTCGCCGACCAGCTTGACCCAGCCGTCGCCGCGCGCGGCCTCCTGGGCGACCGCCCCCGGGAGCTCGTCCGGATCGGCCAGCTCACGGGCGTAGTCGCGCAGGTAGCGTCTCGGGCGGGCCAGGTGGTGACCGGCGCGGACCAGCCGCGGCAGGTCGGCCTCGTCCGCCACCCAGGACGTGTCCAGCGGCGAACCCGCATCGCGGATCAGCAGCACACCGGAGTCCCGGTCGGCCAGCGCCTGGGCCCGCGCGGTGGGCACATGGGTCGCCCCCGCGGCCGACAGCCCCACATGGCAGTGCACGTCGACGAGACCCGGCAGAACCACACCGCTCACCGTCACATCGGGTTCGACCGACGGTCGGTCGTAGGTGAGCCGCCCGCCCAGCACCCAGGCCTCACCGACCTCGTGCTGCTCGTCCGCGACGATGCGGCCCACCAGGTGCAGGACGGTCATCGGACGGGCCGATCGTTCGCCGGCAGATCCCTCACGGGCCGATCCTCACTGGCCGATCCTCACTGGCCGATCCTCACTGGCCGATCCTCACTGTCCACGCAGGTACTGGTCCAGCCCCTCGGGCAGCTGCAGGTCCTCCGGACGGGGGCCCTGCGCCGCGCCCAGGCCGAACGCCGAGCCCGCCGGGGCCGACGGCCGACTGGTCTCGCCACGCAGCTGCTCGGCCCGCTTGGCCGGGTTGCCGGACCGTGCCTTGCCACGTCGGGGCGGCGGCACCGCACGCCCCTTCGC
The DNA here is from genome assembly GCA_018898235.1 of Actinomycetota bacterium. GTDB lineage: Bacteria > Actinomycetota > Actinomycetes > Actinomycetales > Cellulomonadaceae > Cellulomonas. Next base: position 2,100 of record JAHIJU010000013.1, read on the forward strand.
CTTCTTGCCCGAGCCCGGCAGGTTGCCCATGCCCGGCATGCCGGGCATGCCCCCGCCGCGCGCCATCTGGCGCATCATCTTCTGCGCGCCGTCGAACCGGATGACGAGGTCATTGACGTCGGACACCTTGGTCCCGGACCCGGCCGCGATCCGCGACCGGCGTGACCCGTTCAGGATCTTGGGGTTGTCGCGCTCGGCCGGGGTCATCGAGTGGATGATCGCCTCGATGCGGTCGACCTCCCGCTCGTCGAAGTTGTCCAGCGCTTCCCGCATCTGCCCCATCCCGGGCAGCATCCCGAGCATCTTCTTCAGCGGGCCGGCGTTGCGGATCTGCTGCAGCTGGCTGAGGAAGTCGGCCAGCGTGAAGTCCTCGCCGCTGGCGAGCTTGCCCGCGAACCGCTCGGCCTGGTCCGCGTCGAACGTCTTCTCGGCCTGCTCGATGAGCGAGAGCACATCGCCCATGTCGAGGATGCGTGAGGCCATCCGGTCGGGATGGAAGACCTCGAGGTCGGTGAGCTTCTCCCCCGTCGAGGCGAAGAGGATCGGACGCCCGGTGACCTGGGTGACCGACAGCGCGGCGCCACCACGGGCATCGCCGTCGAGCTTGGACAGGACCACACCGGTGAACCCGACGCCCTCGGCGAAGGCCTGCGCGGTGGTGACCGCGTCCTGGCCGATCATCGCGTCGACGACGAAGAGGATCTCGTCGGGGCTGGTCGCGTCGCGGATCGCCGCGGCCTGGGCCATCAGCCCGTCGTCGACGCCCAGCCGTCCGGCGGTGTCGATGACGACGACGTCGTGCTGCCGGGTGCGGGCCGCCTCGACACCGGCACGGGCGACCGCGACCGGGTCCGCACCCGCCGGCAGCTCGTCGTCGGAACCGGCGTTGCCCGGGTGCGGTGCGAACACCGGAACCCCGGCCCGCTCCCCCACGACCTGCAGCTGGGTGACCGCGTTGGGGCGCTGCAGGTCGGCCGCGACCAGCAGCGGTGTGTGTCCCTGCTCACGCAGCCACAGCGCGAGCTTGCCGGCCAGCGTGGTCTTGCCCGCGCCCTGCAGACCCGCGAGCAGGATGACGGTCGGCGGGTTCTTGGCCAGCCGCAGCTCGCGGGTGCTCCCGCCGAGGACCGTGACCAGCTCCTCGTGCACGATCTTGACGACCTGCTGGGCCGGGTTGAGCGCGCCCGACACCTCGGACGACAGGGCCCGTTCGCGGATGGCACCGGTGAACGACCGCACCACCGGAACCGCGACGTCGGCGTCGAGCAGGGCGCGTCGGATCTCGCGCACGGTGGCGTCGACATCGGCCTCCGACAGCCTGCCCTTCGTGCGCAGGTTGCGGAAGGTGGCGGTCAGCCGGTCGGACAGGGAGGCGAACACCGCGAGGACTCCAGGGGCAGGTGGCTACGAACGGTCCACAGTATCCGTCAGCGCGGCCCCGGCCCGGGCGGTGAGGTCGTCGACGAGCCGTGCGCGCCAGGTGGTCCAGGCCACGGGCCCGGCGGCCGAGGCGTCGGCCTCGGTCAGTGCACGCAGCAGGGCCAGCAGGTCGGCGCGGTGGTCGACCGCCACGAGCAGCCGGTCGACGGTGGCCGGATCGTCGAGGTCAGCGGTCGTCGCCAGCTCGGCGAGCGTGAGGTGCTCGCGCACGAGGCGGGTCACGTCCGAGGTCACCTCGGCGCCGAAGCCCATCCGGGTCACGATCGGCCCCGCCAGACGCGCGCCCTCGATCGAGTGGTCCCCCGCACCCGCACGCTTGCCGATGTCGTGCAGCAGCGCCGCGATGAGCAACGTGTCCGAGTTCTCCAGGTCGCGTCGGTCCCGACCGGCGCGGGCGACCGTCTCGATGATGTGCCGGTCGACGGTGTGGCGGTGCACAGGCGAACGTTGCGGCCGGTTGCGCACCCCCGCCCACTCCGGGATCCAGGTGGTCACGACGCCCGCCAGGTCGAGCGCCTCCCAGACCGGGACCTGCGCCGGACCGCTCGCGAGCAGGGCGAGCAGCTGGGCGCGGGCGTTCTTCGGCCAGGGCACCGGCAGGGCCGGCGTGGTCTGCAGGCTGGCGACGGTGACCGGTGACAGCACGAGACCCGTCCGCGCCGCCGTGGCCGCCGCGCGCAGCGACAGCACCGGGTCCTCGGCAGGCCGGGCGTCGGCGGCCAGCACCAGCTCACCGTCGTGCTCCACGAGCCCTTCGGCGATGGTGCGCAACCGCGGTGGCTGACGGCGCCCGCGGACCAGCAGCGGCGGGCGGGCCGGGCGCTGGAGCGCCTGCCGGGCGTTGCGTGCCGTGGAGTCGAGCGCGTAGGAGATGACGCGGCCCGACTCGGCGATCGAGGCCAGCAGATCGTCCCGGTCGTCGAAGCCGACCCGGGCGGCCACCTCGTCCTGATCGGCCAGCAGCAGCTTGTTGGTGTGCCGACGGGTCACGAGCTGCACGGTGTCGCGCACGTCGAGCAGGTGGGCGTAGGCCGTGTCGACAGCGCCGTGCGGCCGGTCGGTGAGCCAGGTGGCCGCCAGGGCCGAGAGCACGACCGCGTCACGGATGCCGCCGCGGGCCTCCTTCAGATCGGGTTCGATCAGGTAGGCGAGCTCACCGTGCCGTTCGGCGCGCGTCCGGGTGGAGGCCAGCAGCTCGGGCAGCCTGCGCCGCGCGGCCGAGCGCCAGTCCTCCAGCAGCGCGGACATGGCGCGCGCGACCACCACCGGGTCGCCTGCGACATACCGCAGCTCGAGCAGCCCCACGGCGGCGGGCAGGTCCTTGGAGGCGACCTGACGGCACTGGGCGAGTGAGCGCACCGAGTGGTCGAGGTCGAGCCCGGCGTCCCAGATCGGGTACCAGAGCCGTTCGGCCAACCCCGCCAGATCGGCCGGGGAACGCCCCCGACCCTCATGCACCAGGACGAGGTCCAGGTCGGAGATCGGCGAGGCGTCGGCACGGCCGAGACTGCCGACCGCCCCCAGGGCGAGCCCTGCGGTGTCCGTCCCCTGCGTGGCCTGGTCCCAGAGCTCGGCGAGCGCGCCGGTCGCCAGGACGGCGAGCCGCTCGCGGCGTGCGATGCCGGCGGGTCCGGATCCGGGCATCTGGTCGGCCATCTCGAGCCGACGCGCACGCAGGTCCCGCACGCTCACGTGCGGGACCTGCGTGTCGTCCTGATCATGGGCCCCCGGCGCGGACGGGTGCACCACACTCATCGCGCCGGGTGCCGGTCAGATCGCGTCGGCGCCGTGCTCACCGGTGCGGACGCGGGCGACGTCCTCCACCGGCACGACCCAGACCTTGCCGTCACCGATCTTGCCGGTCTGC
>JAHIJU010000147.1 GCA_018898235.1 Actinomycetota bacterium
ACGTGGACGCTGCCGTCCCTGCTCAGCCGAGCGGTCGGGACCTGCTGAGCCGTCTCCACGTGCTGCCCTCCCGCGATGTCCCGCCGCCGATGCGCAGGCCGGGAGCGCGCCGAGGCGCGATACCGCGACAGCCTACCCACCGCCCCTCCCGCCCGAGGCGTACAGGAACCTCCGAGCAGGCTCCGAGATTCCCCGGCCATAGTCGTGCCCACGAACCTCCCGGGCCAGTCCCGGTGCCTGCCGCCCCCACGAGGAGCTGACCCGACCATGACCCTGCCTTGGCGCGGAACCCTGCTGTACTCCGGAGCTCTCGCGGCGGTAGCCGTCGCCGTCATGGCCCGCTTCGCAGGCGCGGAGGTCATCGCCGGCGGTGGCGCCGGCGCGACGACGGAGGGCGCCGCCGCGGCCAGCACCCCGGCGGGCCCGGCGCCCGCGAACGCACCGGCCGCGGCGGCGCCCTCCGCCACCGTCGCGGCGCCCCCGGCCGTGACACCGGCCCCCGTGACACCGGCCCCCGCAGCGCCGCAGCCGGCCGGCCCCGCGTCGGGTACCTCGGGCAGCGCGGCGACCAGCTCGCAGGTCATCACCGGCCAGGTGGTGAGCACCCGGTACGGGAACGTGCAGGTCGCGGTGACGTTCACGAACGGGGTGATCAGCTCGGTGGCGACGTTGCAGGCCCCGTCGGGGCGCGAGTCCTCGCAGATCAACGCCTACGCCACGCCGATCCTGGCCCAGGAGGCGGTGGCCGCGAACTCCGCGACGATCGACACCGTCTCGGGCGCCTCCTTCACATCGGCGGCCTACGCGAAGTCGCTGCAGTCGGCCATCGACCAGCGGGGCTGATGTGCGCCGGATCGAGGAGGTCATGGGCCTGCCGGTGTCGGTGGACGTGCGCGACGTGGACGACGGCCGCATCGGCCCTGCCCTCGACGCCGCGTTCGCGGTCCTGCACGCCGCCGATGCACGGTTCAGCCGCTACCTGCCCGGCAGCGAGGTGAGCCGGCTGCGACGCGGTGAGCTCACCGAGGCCCACGCATCCGATGAGCTGCGCGAGGTGCTCGAGATCGCGGTCCGGGCCAACCGGGACTCCGGCGGCGTGTTCGACGTGCACACCCCCGACGGTCTGCTCGACACGGACGGTGTGGTCAAGGGCTGGGCCGCCCAGCGTGCAGCCGACGTGCTGGTCCGGGCCGGTCTGAGCAGCTTCTGCCTCAATGCCGGGGGCGATGTCGTCACCCGCGGCGAGCCCGAACCCGGACGCGCCTGGGACGTCGCGGTCCGCGACCCGCGCGACCCGCAGGCCGTCCTAGCCGTGCTCGCACTGCGGGACGGGGCGGTGGCCACGTCGGGCACCTACGAGCGGGGGCAGCACGTGTGGGACGGCCGGACCGGGTCCACCGACCTGGCGCTCGTGGCGGCCACCGTCGTCGCGGCCGATCTCACGGTGGCCGATGTGCTGGCCACCACCGTGCTCGCGATGGGCACCGACGGCGTCGACTGGGCCGTGCGGCACGGGGCTGCGACCGTCATCGTGGTGACCACCGACGGCAGGGTGCTGGCCGGGACCCCCGAACCGGTGAGCCCCGCCCCCTGAGCGGGGTTCACCGGACGGCGGGCAGCTCGAAGGTCAGCTGGGCACCGCGCCCGCGGTCCGTACGCGCCCCGGCCAACACCCGACCGTGGTACTTGCCCGCGATCTCGGCGACCAGCGCCAGGCCCAGGCCGTAGTGCTTGCGTCCATCGCTCCCGGAGCCCCCCGAGGCGAACCGCTCGAAGACCCGCGCACCCTCGGCGATCCCCGGGCCGTCGTCGACCACCTGCACCCGCACCACTCCGCCGTCGTTCACCACATCGACCACGACGGCGGACTCGGCGTGCTCCAGCGCATTGTCGACCAGGGCCGTCAGCGCCCGGCGCACGGGTGACTGCGAGGCCAGCGCCACGGCCGTCGGGTCCCCCGTGAGGGTCAGCGTCCGGTGCTTGGCCGCCGCCGCGGCCGCCGCGGCCGCCACGACAGTGCGCGCCGTGGCCGCCACGTCGACCGGGTCGGGGCGCACCGAGCGGTCGTCGGCCGCCAGCAGCAGATCGTCGAACACCCCTGCCAGTGCAGCGGCGTCCCCGTACAGTCCGCGCACGTCGTCGCGCACGGCCGTGGGCAGGTCGCTCACCTGGGCATCCAGGTGCCGCCCGAGCAGCTGCACCCTGGTCGACAGGAGCGTCAGCGGGGTGCGCAGCTCATGGCTGGCGTCCGAGACGAACCGCCGCTGTCGGGCCAGCGAATCGGCCAGGGGCTGCACGGCGCGCCGGCCGAGCCAGGCGCCGGCCACCCCGGCGACCACCACACCCACCCCACCGGCGAGCAGCACCACCGCGACGATGCGCTCACTGATCTCGCGGTTCTGGGTGGGGTCCACCGCGACCTGCACCACCCGTCGGTCGCGGAAGACCGTGAGCACGGCGACCCGACCCAGCGGCGTCGTCACCGTGCTCTCGACCTCACCACCGCTCGTCCGGGCGCCGGCCAGCGCCGCGGTGTCTGGCAGCCCGTCCGGCAGGTCGGCGCTGGACTCCTGCTGCCCGTGCTCCAGATCGAGCACCGTGACCCACAGATCGGCCGAGGCGTCGTGCACATCGTCGATCGAACGCGCAGCCTGCTGTCTGCGGCTGTCGGCCTCCACGGCCAGGGCGTGCGTGGCCCCGACCAACGCCACCCCCGCGACGCCGAGCACCGCGGCGAGCACGACGACGGCGCTCAGCAGGCCGAGGCGCCAGGTCGCCCGGGACAGCTCGACCTGCTCCGGGGTCCGCGGCGCCGTCGGCGGCTCGGTCCCGGACTCCCGGCCCTGTCCCGTGCCCAGCCTCATGCCCGGCCCAGCCGGTACCCGACGCCGCGCACGGTCTCGACCACCTCACGGCTCAGCTTGCGCCGCAGGTAGTAGACGTAGGTGTCGACCACCCCGATGTCCTCGGCGTCGGCGAACACCAGATCGAGCAGCTGGTCGCGGCCGAACACCTGGACCGGGTGCCGGGCGAGAGTCTCCAGGAAGTCGCACTCGCGCTCGGACAGGGAGATCCGGCCACCGCCGTCGACCACGACCTCGCGGGTCCCGGGGTCGAGCAACCCCCCGGGCACCGGCAGCAGGGTCGCGTCCTCACGGTGACGACGCACGAGCGCCCGCAGCCGCGCCAGCAGTTCGTCGAGGTCGAACGGTTTGGCCAGGTAGTCCTCGGCCCCGGCGTCGAGGCCCTCGACCCGGTCGGCCGGGTTCCCGAGCGCCGACAGCACCAGCACCGGGGTGTCCACCCCGTGGGCACGCCACCGCCCGAGCACGTCGAGACCCTCGATGGCCGGCAGGCCCCGGTCGAGCACGGCCACGTCGTAGCTGCGGGTCAGCCCCAGGTGCAGGCCTCGCTGCCCGTCCCGGGCGGTCTCGACGTCGAAGCCCTCGCCCGTCAGCAGGTCGAGGAGCATCCCGGACAGCTGGGGATCGTCCTCGACGAGGAGCAGCCGGCGACGTGCGCCCGGCACCGTCATCCGCGACCACCCGCCGCCCGCATCGACGAGGTCCGCAGGCGGCCGGGCGGCGCGGGGCTTCGATGCACGGGCCGACGGGTCACGATCGCAGGGTAGCCACCCCCGGTGCCCGGGACGCGGACCCCACGCGTCAGCCCAACCCGAGCAGCAGACCCGTGGCGATGGCGGCCATCACGAACGCGATGACCACGTCGAGCACCCGCCAGGCGCCCGGGCGGGCGAACAGCGGACCCGCGAGGCGGGCACCGAACCCCAGACCCGAGAACCACAGGATGCTGGCGCACCCGGCGCCCGCGGCGAACCACCACCGGGACGCCCCGTAACCCGCCGACACCGAGCCGAGCAGCACCACGGTGTCGAGGTACACGTGGGGGTTGAGCCAGGTGAAGGCCGCCGTCGTGCCGAGCACCCGACGCAGGCTCACCGGTGGCCCGCCCGTCTGCGCCGACAGACCCGACGGCGCGATCGCCCTGCGCAACGCCAGCGCCCCGTAGACGAGCAGGACGACGGCACCCACGACGGACACCACCGCCAGCACCCCGGAGTTCGCCGAGACGAGCGCACCGACCCCCGCCGTCCCCACCGCGATGAGCAGCAGATCCGACCCGGCGCACAGCCCGACCACCCACCCGATGTGCTCACGTCGCAGGCCCTGGCGCAGGACGTAGGCGTTCTGCGCCCCGATCGCGACGATCAGCCCGAACCCGAAACCCAGACCTGACCAGATCGCGTGCACCTACCCGCCTGCCTCCGTACCTGTCTGCGCGCCCGTCTGCGCGCCCGTCTCCTCGTGTCTGTCGTCGCGCACCGCGAGGTCGATCGCGACGAGCAGCAGCACCGTACCCAGCAGCATGACGACCACGCCGGCCGTGGTCAGCGGACGCAGACTCAGCACCAGCAGCACCGCCACCAGGCCGACGCCGATCCGCAGGGCGACCCGATGCCGCCCCACCCACCCGACGGCCGCCGGCACCGGCCCGGTGCTCCACCGCGCGCGGATCCGGCCGGTCAGGTCCACGTACCCGCTGCGCAGCCGTGCCGCCGCACGCCCGGGGCCCGCGACCCACGCCGCCAGCGCAGCCACGACTGCCAGCAGGACGACCGCCTGGGCCGTGGTGATCATCGGGGCGGTCGCGGTGGCCAGGAGCGCCCGGACCACGGCGCCGGGAACGGTGGCCGGCGCCTGGGCGACCGCGACCGCGCGCGCCACGACGAGCCCGGCGATCAGCAGGAGCATCATCGTGGCCAGCATCGTGGCGGCACCGAGCACCGCACGCCGCCGACTCCGGGCCACCAGCACCCCGCCCAGCAGCAGTGCGAGCGCCACCGGCGCCAGCCAGGCACCGGTGACCAGCACCAGCTCGTAGGCCAACCGTGCCGCGGGCAGCTGCTGAGCCGTCGCAACCTGCACCTGACGGTCCACATCCGGCACCCGCGCGGCGAGCGCGAAACCCTGGTCGACCAGTCGCTCGCGGACCGCCGCGACGACGGGCCGCAGCTGGATCGACAGCTCCCCGTCCGAGGTGCCCACCAGCACCGCGTCGGGGTCGCCGGCCAACGTCGCCGTGGCTTGCGCGTGCGAGACCCGCAGTGCCTGGCTCCAGATCGGGCCGAACGCGTCCGACGCGATGAACTCGGCCGTCCGCGAGCGCACGAGCTGGTCGACCGCCTGCACGAGGGTGGGCTGCAACGCCTGCAGAGCGGCCGTCGTCCTGGCACCGGCGCCCAGCGCCGCGATGCCGGCCAGGAGGTCACCCGTGAGCTGGTCGATGTCGACCGCCTGGTCGACGACGGCCACCACCTGGTCGGTGAGGAACTGCTGCACCACGGGGTCGTCCGCCAGCGGGGCGTACGTCGCGACGAACCGGTCCGTGTCCGTGAGCGTCACCCGGGCCCAGGCGCTCACCACGGCCATAGGGGCCAGCAGCACCGAGAGCAGGATCAGCGCGACGGCGAGCGCGCTGCGCCCCACCCCCCGGTACCCGACGGACGCGACCACCGGCGCCTGCGGCTCGACCGATCCGTGCACATCGCCTCCGCCCGGACGAGGCCCGGACCTGCGGGCCTACCGCGGCCCAGGATGGCAGAACGGTCCTGGCGCCGCCCGCCGGTGTCAGCGGTCGGGCACCCGGTAGGCTGGCCGCGGTGCGCCGGGAAGTCTGGTCGGCCATCGCGAAGCCGTTCGGGTCGCGATGCTCCCTCCAGTGAGGACCCCGATGAACGTCTCGACCCGCCTGTCCCCTGCCGCCCGGCTGCGACTCGGCCTGGGCCGCGAGACCACCGGCGGCGCTCTGCTGCTCATCGCGGCGCTGCTGGGGCTGCTCGCGGCCAACTCCCCCGCCACCGATGCCTACGAGCGGCTGCGCAAGCTGCGGATCGGTCCGTCGGCGCTCTCCCTGCCGGTGGCCACCTGGGCCACCGAGGGCCTGCTCGCGGTGTTCTTCTTCGTCGTGGGCGTCGAGCTGGTGCGCGAGCTGGTGGTCGGCAACCTGCGGGACCCGCGCCGGGCCGCGGTGCCCGTGCTGGCCGCCGTCGGCGGGATGGCGGTGCCCGCCGGGTTGTACCTGCTGGTGCTGACCGTGGCCGGGGACACCTCGGCCGTGCACGGCTGGGCGATCCCGACGGCCACCGACATCGCCTTCGCCCTCGCGGTGCTCGCGGTGGTGGGCCGCGGGCTGCCCGTCGGGGTGCGGACGTTCCTGCTCACCCTCGCCGTGGTCGACGACCTGCTGGGCATCGTCGTCATCGCCGTCTTCTACGCCACGTCCTTGCACCTGGTCCCGCTGCTGGCGGCCCTCGCAGGGGTCGGCGTGTTCGGGTTCCTGGCCCGGTCCCGTGCCGGTCGCTGGTGGACCCTGCTGCCGGTCGCCGTCGCGACCTGGGCCGCGCTGCACGAGTCGGGGGTGCAGCCCGCCGTCGCCGGAGCGTTGCTGGGACTCGTGGTGCCCGCACGGCCCGTCCTGGGCGAGCACCACGGCCGGGCGCACAGGTATGAGGAGCTGGTCCGGCCCTGGTCGGTGGCGATCGCCCTGCCGGTCTTCGCGTTCTTCGCCGCCGGCGTCGCCCTGGCCGGGCAAGGGGCCTCGGTGCTGGTCGATCCGGTGCTGCTCGCCGTGGTCATCGGCCTGGTGCTCGGCAAACCGCTCGGGGTGATGCTGGTCACCACGATCGTCACGCGGTTCACCGGCCTGCGGCTCCCGGCGGGCGTCGGGCTGCGGGACCTGCTGCCGATCGGGCTGCTCACCGGCGTCGGGTTCACCGTCTCCTTGCTCATCACCCAGCTGTCCTTCGGTGACGAGCCGGAGATCGCCGCCGGCAAGATCGGGGTGCTGGGCGGCTCGCTGCTGGCGGCGCTCGGCGCCTCGCTCGGACTGTGGCTGCGCGCTCAGCGGGTACGACGGACCAGGACCGCCTCGGCGTCGCCGGGGGCGAGCAGCACCGGCGCACCGGCGACCACGAGCTCCACGCCACCCGGCCCCACGACGTCGACCTCGGCACCGGGGGCAACCAGCGCCGCCGACAGCCTGCCGAGCCGTGACGCGTCCTCATCGGACACCCGCACGACGCGGTAGCTGCCGGCCACGGCCTGCGACAGCCGCTCGACCTCGGGCAGGGGCGGCAGCCGTCCGTCGTCACCCGGGATGGGGTCGCCGTGCGGGTCGTGCTGCGGGTGGCCGAGGAAGGCGTCGACCCGGTGGACGAGCAGGTCCGATGCGGCGTGCTCGAGCCGTTCGGCCTCGTCGTGGACCTCCGCCCAGTCGTAGCCCAGCGCCGTCACCAGGAAGGTCTCCAGCAGCCGGTGCCGGCGCACCATGGCGAGCGCGTGCGTCGTGCCCTGCGCGGTCAGGCGCACCGGGCGGTACGGCTCGTACTCCACCAGCCCGCGGGCGGCCAGTCGCCGCACGGTGTCCGACACGCTCGCCTGGGTGGTGCCGAACCGTGCGGCCAGGCCCTTGGTGGTGATCGGCGGGCCGCCCCACTCGGTGGCCGACCAGATGACCTTGAGGTAGTCCTGCGCCACTGCACTGATGTCCTCGACGCCCACGCGCAGCACCCTAGGCGGCGCGCACGGTGAGCACGACGAGCGCCACGTTGAGCGCCACGACGAGCCCGACGGCCGTCCAGGCCAGGACGAGCAGCCGACGTCCGGCGGCGTGCTGCCCCATGAGCGTCCGGTCGCCGTTGAGCCGGACCAGGGGGATCAGCGCGAACGGGATGCCCAGCGACAGCAGCACCTGGCTCAGCACGAGCGCCCAGGTCGGGTCCACCCCCACCCCGAGCACCACGAGCGCCGGGATCAACGTGACGACGCGGCGCACCAGCAGCGGGACCCGCACGTGCAGCAGACCGGCCATGATCGTCGCCCCTGCGTAGGCACCCACCGAGGTCGAGGCCAGCCCCGAGGCGAGCAGCCCGATCGCGAAGGCCGTCCCGATGACGGGACCCAGCGCCGTGGCGATGGCGGCGTGCGCCCCGTCGATCGAGTCGGTCCCCGCCACCCCGGACAGGGCCGAGGCCGCCAGCAGCAGCATGGCGATGTTCACCGTGCCGGCCAGCCCGAGGCTGCCGATCACGTCCCAGCGGGTGGCGCGCAGCAGCCGGCCCAGCGGCATCGCCCGGTCGGCGCCGCCGAACCGGTCACGGACCAACGAGGAGTGCACGTAGATCGCGTGCGGCATGACGGTGGCGCCGAGCATGCTCGCGGCCAGCAGCACCGAGTCCGGTCCGTCGAACCCGGGCACCAGTCCCCCGGCGGCCGACGACCAGTCCACCGGCGCCACCGTGAGCCCGGCGAGGAAGCCGACAGCGATCACGACCAGCAACCCGATGACGATGCCCTCGAACGGGCGCTGCCCCCGTCGGGTCTGCACCATGAGCAGTCCGAGGGACACCGCCCCGACGATCAGCCCGCCGACGACGAGCGGCAGCCCGAACAGCAGCCTCAGCGCGATCGCACCGCCGACGACCTCCGCGAGGTCGGTGGCCGCGGCCACCAACTCGGCCTGCGCCCAGTAGGCCAGCCGCGGGCCACGGCGCATCCGGTCGCCGAGCACCTGGGGCAGGCTCCGCCCGGTGACCAGCCCGAGCCGCGCGGACAGGTACTGGACCAGCACCGCGATCGTGTTGGCGACCACCAGCACCCACACGAGCAGGTAGCCGTAGCGGGCGCCCGCGGTGACGTTGGCAGCGACGTTCCCCGGATCGACGTAGGCGACGGCTGCCACGAACGCGGGCCCGAGCAGCCACGGCAGGGAGCGCCGTGCACCGACGCTCCGGCTCGTCCGTGCACTCTCAACCTCTGCCGCCATAAGTTAAGTCAACCAAACAATCCGCCGCGCCGCTGGGTTTCGACACGCCTCCGCTCGCATCCGACCGGCTGCGGACGCGTCGACCACGTCATCCCACCCCGAGCGCAGCAAGTCCGGCCCTCACCTTGAGCACGGTCTCGTCCCACTCCCGGACCGGGTCGGATCCGATCGTGATGCCGCCACCGGTCCCGAGGGTGGCCCTGCCCGGCCGGATCTCGATGCTCCGGATCACGACCGCCAGCTCCGCCGACCCGTCCGTGCCGAACCGCCCCCACACCCCCGAGTAGGCGCCCCGCGGCCCCACCTCCAGCCCGGCCAGCAGGGCCATCGCCGAGCGTTTGGGTGCCCCCGTCATGGAACCGGCCGGGAACAGCGCCCGGGTCGCGCCCAGCGCATCGGTGACCAGCCGCGACTCGACCGTGCTCACCAGCTGGTGCACCTGCGGATGCGACTGCACCGCGAAGAGCTCGCTGACCTGGACCGATCCGATCTGCGAGACCTGGGACAGGTCGTTGCGGCACAGGTCGACGATCATCACGTTCTCGGCCCGCTCCTTCTGGTCGGCCGCCAGCTCGGCCGCGAGGGCGCGGTCCAGCACGGCATCCGCCGAACGCGGCCGGGTGCCCTTGATCGGGCTGGTGACGGCCCGGCCCGTGACGTCGACCGCGAGGAACCGCTCGGGGGATGAGCTGAGCAGCCACCGGTCGCCGATCCGGACCAGCCCGCCGTAGGGTGCCGGGCTCGTGCGGCGCAGCCGGAGGTAGACGACCAACGGGTCGTACGCCGGCGGGAGCTCCACCTCGACCGTGGTCGTCAGGCACAGCTGGTAGGCGTCCCCGCGGGTGATGGCCTCCAGGCACGCGTGGATGCGGTCCAGGTAGTCGGCCCGGCCCAGGCGTCGCCGCGCACGCACCACGCCTGGGGTCTCGTCGACCGGATCGGGCATGGCACCGGCGATCCGCGCGGCGGTGCGGACCAGCCATCGCTCGGCATCCGGAGCCTGCGCGTCGACCACGAGCGTGAGCTCCCCGGTCGCCCCTTCGATCCGCACACCGCGGTCGACCAGGGCGAACGCGGCGGTCGGCCCGTCGGGCGCGGCGTGCGGCACCGGCAGCGCACGCGCCCCGGCCTCGTAGCCCAGCCACCCCCACCAGCCCAGCACGGACGACCACGTCCCGGCGCCCGCCAGCCGGGCCCGCAGCAGGTCGGTGAGCCCGTCGAGCCCCGTCAGGACACCGGTGCCGTCCGGCCGGGTCACCGGATGTCCGCCGACCGTCACACGATCGTCGGCGTCGAGGAGCACGACATCGGCACGGTCACCGGTCAGTCCCAGGAACCCGCTGGCACCGGCCCCGCCGGGATCCGACCAGACCATCGCCGCGCCGTCGTCGAGCAGGCGCACGAGCAGCCACGGCGGCACCCGGGTCGCCAGCCGCGCGGTCAGCACACCCGCGTCGGGGTTCGGGCGCTCCGCGGGGCGCCCCGTCACCGAGCTACCGCGCGACGCCCGGGGGCGGGCCCCGACGCCGTCGACAGACAGGTCATCTCATGTCCTCCTCGGAGCAGATCGTCACCCGGGGCGGCGCTCGGCACCACATCCGTCCACCGGGGCCATTGCGGACAGTGTCCGCAACGATGGCTAGGCTCGGACCCAGCCCCGCACACCGACGTGCGTGGCCCCGCCCGGCCCCGGGCCGACCCAGGAGAGCACCATGCGCGCAGTCGTCGTCTCCGCCCTCGACACCTACTCCCTCACCCAGCGTCCGGACGCCACCCTCCTCGCGCCGACCGACGCCCTGGTCAAGGTCCGCGCCACCACCGTGAGCGGCAGCGACGCCCACCTGATCGCCGGCCACCTCGGCCCGGTGCCGACCGAGGGCTTCCCGCTCGGCCACGAGCTCGTGGGCGATGTCGTCGAGGTCGGCGCGGCCGTGCTCAACCTGTCCCCCGGCGACCGGGTCGCCGTCCCGGCCGCTCCCTGGTGCGGCACCTGCGCCCGGTGCCGCGCCGGTCAGATCCAGCTCTGCCTGCGCGGCGGGATCTTCGGCGCCGGACCGGCCTTCGGCGGACTCGGGGGCGCCCAGGCCGAGCTCGTCCGCGTGCCCTGGGCCGACACCTGCCTGTCCGTCGTGCCCGACGGTGTGAGCGATGCGCAGGCGCTCACCGTCGGAGACATCCTGTCCACCGGCTGGACCGCCGTGCGCGAGGCGGTCAGCACCCCCGGTCAGACGCTCCTCGTCTTCGGCGCCGGGCCGGTCGGCCTGTCCGCGGTGCACACGGCCCGCCTGCACGGCGTTGCCCAGGTGATCACGGTGGACACCGTCGCCGACCGGCTGGCGCTGGCCCGCACGCTCGGCGCCGACCACGTCATCGATCCCTCGACCCAGGACGTCGCGGCGGTCGTCGCCTCGCTCACCGATGGTCGTGGGGCGCAGGCCGTCGTCGACGCCGCCGGGGTGCCCGCCACGATCGGCGCCTGGGCAGCGGTCGCGGCCGTCGGTGCGCGGATCGCCATGGTCGGCATGCCCGCGGGTCCGGTCGAGATGGCGCTCGGTGCGCTGCAGATGAAGAACATCTCGGTGTGGACGGGACTGGGCGACCTCGGCCACATGGACATGCTGCTGGCGATGATCGTCGCCGGGCGGCTCGACCCGGCACCGATCTTCACCGAGACCGTGCCGTTCGACCGCATCGAGACCGCGATCGCGCAGTTCATCGCCCGCAAGCCCGGTCTGGTCAAGCAGCTGGTCACCGTCGGTTGACGGTGACCGTCCCTAGACTCCACGGATGGAGCAGCCGGGGCAGCGACGCGACGGGCTGGGCTGGGGCACGCTCGACCGGGCCGGCGTCGTCGCCGCTGCCCTGCAGATAGCCCGCACCGACGGGCTGGGCGGCCTCACCATCCGCCGCGTCGCCGAGGCCCTCGGCGCCTCCCGGATGGCCCTGTACCGGCACGTGCACGACAAGCAGGAGCTGCTCGACCTGGTCGCGGACGAGATCTCGGCCCAGAGCGCCGATCTGCCCGTCGACGAGACCGCCGCATGGGACGTGCGTCTGCAGGCCATCGCCACGAGCCTGCGCACGCACCTGTCGGCCAACCCCGCGTTCGCCGAGTTCATGGTGGTCCACTCCGCCCACGGGCCGGGCGGTGTGCGGATGGCCGAGCTCATCACCCGCGCGATTGCGGCCACCGGCCTGCCGCCGGACCGGGTGGCGCACCACTGCCTCGTGTTCGCCGATGTGGTGCTCGGCCGCATCCACCGCGAGCTCAACGGCGATCCGACCGCAGCCGCGCGCAACGCCCGGCTGCTCGACGCCGCCCAGCACGTCCCGGAGGCGCAGTACGTGCGGCGCTACGACGCGCAGCTGCGCCAGGTGCACCCGGAGGCGGTGTTCACCGCCGAGGTGACGATGGTGGTCGAGGCGATCCGCACCGAGGTGACGGCCGCGGGGGCCGGCTGAGCGCCTGGGACACCGGAGATACCGCGCGGGAACGACTCCGCTCCCCGGGACGTCACCGAGAGAGTCCACCGACAGCGGTGCCGTCGTGACCCGGCAGGTCCCGACGGCACCGCAGGAGTCAGCGCTGGCTGTATTCCTTGGCCGCGGCGGCCACATCGGTTGCGAACGTTCCCAGGGTGACGGCGGTGGCTCCCCCATCGACGGGAATCACCGCCCCGGTGACATAGTCCGCAAGGTCGCTGGCGAGGAAGGTGGCGACCTTCGCGATGTCGTCGGCGGTGCCGGTGCGCTGCAGGGGTTGCCCTGACGCGAGCCGCTCGGCGAGGAAGTCGGCAAACGGAATGGCCTCCTCACTTGGCAGCCCGAAGCCCCGCGCCATGAGCGGCGTCATGATGATCCCGGGTGCGATCGCGTTTGATCTGATGCCGAGCGGGCCGAGCTCGGCGGCCGCCTGGCGGATGATGCCGGCCACGGCGTGCTTGGCGACCGTGTATCCGACGGTGGCCCATCCCCCCTGCAGTCCGGCCGCGGACGTGGTGGAGATGATGGATCCGCCGGTGCCCTGCTTCACGAACTGTCGTGCCGCGTACTTGTGGCCGAGGAGTACCGAACGGGTCAGCAGCGCGATGGTCTTGTCGAATCCGGCCGAGCCGATCTCGAGGATCGGCGACGGGTCGCCCCCGGCGCCGGCGTTGTTGTAGATGACGTCGAGCTTGCCGAAGCGCTCGACCGTCGCGGCCACGAGCGCCTCGATGGCGCTCTCGTCCATCACGTCGGTGTGCACGTAGAGCGCGCTGTCCCCGAACCGCTCGACAACGGATCCTCCGAGCTCGTCCTGGATGTCAGCGACGGCGACCTTCGCGCCCTCAGAGATGAAGCGTTCGACCGTCGCGAGACCGATGCCGCTGGTCCCGCCGGTGACGATGGCGACCTTGCCTTCGAGCAATCCTGTCATGATGTTCTCCCGGTCTTCTGGCCCTTGGTTCCTACGCCTGCGGGTGGGCCGAGCCGCGTAGGCGTTATCCGTCATCGTTGGCGGATGGCTCCTGATGCGAACGCGTCGAGCGTGTTGGCATAGACGACTTCCGGGTCCGCACCTGCGGTGACCATGACCTCGAGTGCGATCCGGGTCGCACTGGCGACAGCCGCTGCCGCGGTGCGAGCCGCAACGCTGTCGGCGTCCAAGGCGAGGCGCGGGGCGATGATGCGTGCGAAGGAACGTTCGCCGTCGTGGACTTTCCTCAGGAACACCGACCACATCTCGGCGTCTGCGAAGACGAGGGTGAAGAGGGCGCGGGTGCGGGCTGACTGCGCGCCGCCGAGGCCGGCGCGGAAAGCCGCGAAAAGGATGTCGGGAAGCGGTTCACCCGGAACGGCGTTCGTGACCACCTCCTGGAAGCGAGCCGTATTCCAGTCGAATACGGGGCTCACGCTCTCCGCCTTGGTGGGGAAATACCGATAGAACGTCCGTTGCGAGACCCCGATGACGTCGGCGATCTCCGCGATCGTCAGATCGGTCGTCCCGCGGGAGATGAAGAGGTCACAGCAACGCTGCGACGCACGGAGGCGAGCAGCAGCGACACCCTCGACCTCGGCCATGCCACTGACACTATCCCTGTGGTGGCAGTTACTGCCACCACACTCATCGCGCTCGCACGCGGTCCGGCAGGCGGCAGCGCCATGAGCAGCGCAGTGCGGCCGACCGGCTGGCCGAGGCCCCGAGCCGCCCCCGCGACCACCTCCGCGACCGGCATCAAGGCGACCCCTCACGCCGACCGGACCGCCGACAGCCACGACCTGGTGCGCACCGACCGCATCGACACCACCCGCGACTACCAGCCCACCGGCCGACCACACGGACCCGCCCACACAAGGGAGTAGCCCGAACCCACGATCCGTAGGTTCGGGCTATTCCGATGTCCTGAGACACCACAACGTCGGGCTGACAGGATTTGAACCTGCGACCCCGTGACCCGCAGTCACGTGCGCTACCAAGCTGCGCCACAGCCCGTCGTGCCGGGCGACCGGCACGGGCAGACACTCTACCGTCCCGCGGGCCCCGCTCCACCACCGGTCCGCGGTGGAGCGAGGAACCCGCGGGCAGCCGGTCAGGCCTTGGCCGATGCGGCCGACAGCGCCGCCACGAGGTCGTCCAGCCCCCAGGTCAGGGACAGGGCCGTGGGCGGTGACACCGCGGCCACGTACTGGGCACCGACCACCTGGGCCACCGATCCACGGTGCACGGCCGGGATGGCCGCGGTCGCCGACGAGGTGAGGAAGGCGTCGGCCTGCTCCTGGGTGTCGGCGTAGTCCACCACGATGTCGGCGTCGAGCTTGTCCAGCTGCTCGTAGCTCAGGGTGGAGTAGAAGCTCGAGTCGCCGTTGGCCAGCGCCTCCACCGACGGTGCGCTGATCAGCCCCAGGTCGAGCAGGAAGTCCACCCGGGCGTCGGCCGGCCGGTAGACGTAGAACGTGCCCGCGGCGTCCCAGACGGCGGCGACGGTCTTGCCGGCCAGCTCGGGGTGGGCGGCAGCGGTGTCGGACAGGGTCGCGTCGAGGGTCGAGACCAGGGCCGTCGCCTGATCGGCGCGGCCCAGCGCGGTGCCGACCGTGGTGATGACGTCCCGCCAGGGCGTGGTCCACGCCGCGCCGGTGTACGCGACGGTGGGAGCGATCTGGCTGAGCAGCTGGTACTGCTCCGCCGTGATCCCGGAGTACGGCGCCAGGATCACATCAGGCTTGGCGG
>JAHIJU010000148.1 GCA_018898235.1 Actinomycetota bacterium
CACCGTCGGCATCGTGTCGCTGCTGATCGCGCTGGCCGGGCCGGTCCGGCGTGCGGTCGAGCGTCGACAGACCGCGGCGGTGGCAGGGAGCTGACGCAGCCCGTCCCCCGCCCCACGTCATCGTCACAGCTGGTCGAGCAGCCACCGCGGGCCGGTGGACCCGACCTGTCCGGGGAGTCGGGCACGCAGGCCGCGGTCGGCGGTGACGACGAGCAGGTCCGCACCCGCGGCCCGGCCGTGCTCCACCAGCCGGACGATCCAGCCGTCACCGTCCTGGGGCGCGGCCTCGACCACAAGACCGGGCACGGCGGGATCGATCGCCGCACGCGCCGCCCCCTCGACGACGGCGACCACCTGACCGAGCACCACGACCGCACCGTCGGGAGCCACGACCTGCCGTCCGACGAGGGCGGCCAGCGCGGCCAGCAGCCTGGTGGTCGCTCCGGCGCGGTCCCGCCACCAGCCGTCGGGGCGGGAACCGAGGACGTTCGCGACGTCGACGACGAGCGTCAGCGGTGCCGCCGCATGAGGTCCGGTTGCCACTCGACCACACCCCGCCCCGTCCGGTTGCCGTGCCGCCCGCACCGCCCATCCTGGCACCCGTGCCGGCTCCCGCCCCGCACCGGTGCCTCACACGCCCACGCTGCCCTGCAGTCACGCCGCGCCTGGTACGAACGCCCTGCGGTTGCGCGTCTGCGCAGGGCCGCCGCAGTGGCGGGTGCTCGAACGGATCTGGCTCCGCGCGGTCGAACCTCCTGAGCCTGCGGGTCTCCCGGTGGCCGGCTCCCTGCCCGCGGTGGACCTCACGGTCGCCGAGGTGGGCACCACGGTCTCGTCGAGGTCGGACGCAGAGCACCGACGGCGATGCCCGGCCGTACCCGTTGCGGCACCTGGTTGCGTCGGCGGGCGGCCGATCCTGCCCCGACCGAGTCTGCGCGACGGCTCCGCTGCTCGTCACACGACCGATCTGGGACCTAGGTCCCCCATGACGACGGCGGGGGTGGCGCGGATTGCTCCGCACCACCCCCGCCGGCTCGACCGGTCGGGACGTCAGGCCTTCTTGGCGTGCCGCAGGCCCAGGAAGACGAAGACCGCGAGCACGACCGCGGCCACGAATGCACCGATGGCGGCGAAGCCGGCGATGACGCCCATGGTGCCGAACGCGTAGGCGTTGAGCAGCAGACCCCGCAGGGTGTCACCCATGAACATGGTCTGACGCAGCTGGCCGAGAGCCTTGCCCTCGTCGCTGGCCTTCTGCGAGTCGCTCATGGCGATGTACTCGCCGCTGATCTCCTCGTAGGTCTTGCCCTTCGACATCGCGTCCATGTGAGCACGGATGTAGTGGTTGGCGAAGGCCTCGGCCTGCGCACCCGTCGTCATGGCCTGACCTGCGAAGGGGGCGAGAGCGGCCTGGTCATCGGCGGACAGCTCGCCGTAGGCGTCCGACGTCGGCATGGTGATGCCCTGCTCGATGAGCTGGTCGTGCACCTGACCCTTGATGAAGGAGGAGGCGTAGAGCAGCCCGGCTCCGGCGGCGAGAAGCACCACGACCACGACGGCCCCGAAGAGGCTGACGAGACGGTCGAGTGCGGGGCGGACGTTGGTCGGAGTCTGGCTCGAAGAGGCGGTGAGGTCGGACACTGGGTGCTCCCATGTGAAGGTGCGCTCGACGGCGAGCGGTGGATGACGAGATCACCCTCTCTCTCGAACGAGCCCCGAGCCTAGGTCTTAGGGCCGTCCCATGCCACCTGACCTGCGGTTTCGTGGGGTTGAAAGGGGTTCGCAGGGACGGAATGCAGGGGCGAGAGCCCGGTCGGCCGGGCGGCCCGCGCCGCGCCGACCCAGGCGCACGCGCCTGACCTGCACGTGCGGAGCGGCCCAGGACGCACACGCCCCCGGCCGTTCGTCCCGTGCCGGATGGGCGCGGTCAGCGCCCCCTCATGGTCCGACCCCACGGTCGAACCGGATCCGGGCGACCGGGCGAAGCCCTCAGGCCGGCTCGGGGCGACGGGTGAGGGGGTCGAGGATGTCGCTGTCGCGACCCGGCGACGCCGACGGATGGTGCTCGGGCAGGGTCGAGCCCTTGTGCGCCAGCAGCACCTCGGCGGCGTGGTCGGCGAGCGCGAAGCCCGCCGAGCCGTACAGGTGGAACACCGCGTCGGCGCCGTGCCGCTGCAGCTCGGCGACGTCGTCGTCGTACCGGGCGACCGCCGCCACCTTGCCGGTGAACCCGGCCGCCTGCAGCCGGGTGAGCGCGATGAGGTTGGCGTTGTGGAAGGGCATGGCCAGCACGGCTACCTTGACCCGACCGGCGCGCTGGACCCGGGTCCAGAACTCCAGGTCGGTCGCATCGGC
>JAHIJU010000014.1 GCA_018898235.1 Actinomycetota bacterium
GCGTCGGGTGCGAGTGGTCACGTGGGGGAAACGACACGCCGCGCTCCCACAGCCAGCTGACCAGTTGCCGCGATGGCGACGTGCCGGACCGAGGGCTCGATCAGTGCACCCGACGACGGGTCGAGCGGCGGCCGAGCAGCGCCAGGACGCTCGCCGAGGCCACGGCGACGCCGACGCCGAGCGGCGGGGCGATCCACCAGGCCGCACCGGTCGCGACGCCGAGCGCCACGGGCCACCCGGGGCGGTGCGCGTCGAGGTGCACCGGCGGTCTCTCCCGGTAGGCCGACGGGTCGACCGGTCGAGCAGTGGGCATCGCGTCCGCCATGTCATCCCCCCGGGTGACGTCCTGACCTGCCCCGCACCGACGGGATCGCGGTTCCGCGTCCGGCATCGGTGGGGCCTGTGCGTGACCCTAGCGGTCCGGTGCCCCGGTGGCTCGTCCGACGTGGTCGGGCACCAGACCGCGGTCGGGGCCCGTCGCGGCCACCGCGGTCAGCCCTTCACGGCGCCCGTGCTGGTGTCCATGATGCGGCGCTGAAAGATGAAGAAGAGCACCGCGACCGGGATCGTCATGAGCGCCGCGGCGCCGAGCTTGAGCGGGTACTGGGTACCGGAGCCGAGCTGGCCGGAGGTCAGCTGGGCGACACCCTTGGTGAGCGTCACCAGCGACGGGTCCTGCGAGGCGACGATGAAGTGCGACAGCTCGTTCCACGACCCCTGGAACGCCAGGATCGTGATCGTCACCAGGGCCGGGACCGCCATCGGCAGCACGATCGACCACCAGAGCCGGAAGGTGCCGGCCCCGTCGATCCGGGCGGCCTCCTCGACGCTCGCCGGGATGGACTCGAAGTAGTTCTTCATGATGAAGACCCCCGCCGCATCGGCCACCAACGGCAGCACGAGCGCGGCGTAGGTGTTGTAGATCCCGAGCTCCTTGAGCACCAGGAACTTGGGGATGAGCAGCACGACCCCCGGCACGGCCATGACCGCCACGACGCCCGCGAACACCAGACCGCGCCCGCGGAACCGGATGCGGGCGAGCGCGTAACCGGCCAACGAGTTGACGAACACCCGGCCCGCCGTCACCAGCAGCGTCACCACCACCGAGTTGGCGAACCACAGCGGGTAGTCCGAGCTGAGGAACAGCCGGCGGTAGGCCGCGGTGGTGAACGGGTTGGCCAACAACGACAGCGGGTCGGCCGCCGCGTCCGCATCCGTCTTGAACGAGGTCGCCACCTGGACGACGAAGGGGTAGACGTAGATGAGCGCCAGGGCGGCCAACGCGACGTAGAGCGCGATCGTGCCGATCCGGCGGGGACGGCGACGTGCCGGGCCGGCACCCGTCACGCCCGGTGTGCGGATGCTCGTCGCGCTCATCGCGGCACCACCTCAGGGGTCCGGGGGGTCGTGGCGGCCGGACCGACCGCCACGAAGCGCCTGCGCCGCGGCACCCCACGCTCGCGCAGCACGAACCGCTGCAGCCCGGCGAGCAGGACAATGATCGCGAACAGCAGGAAGGCCGTCGCGGCTCCACGCCCCCACTGCTGGTTGCCGAAGGCCGACTCGTAGGACAGGTACGCCGGGGTGAGGGTCGTCTTGGCCGGGCCACCCTGGGTGCCGGTGTAGATCTGGTCGAACACCTGCCAGCACCCGATCGTCCCGAGCGTGATGACGGTGAGCACGGTGGGACGCAGCATCGGCACGGTGACCAACCGGAACCGCTGCCAGGAGCTCGCGCCGTCCACCAGGGCGGCCTCCTCGATCTCCCCCGAGATCTGCTGCAGGGCCGCCAGGAACAGCAGCATGAAGGTGCCCGATGTGGTGAAGACGGCCATCAGGATGAACGCCGTCATCGCCACGGAGGGCCCGGACAGCCACTGCCACCAGGAGATCCCGAGCAGCCCGTGCCCGGCGAGCACCGCCGGCGCCTGCTCCACCCCGAGGGCCCCGAGCACCAGGTGGACGAGGCCGCTGGGTTCGGAGAACCAGTTCGGACCGGTCACCCCGAACCAGCCGAGCACGGCGTTGACCACCCCGGAGGCGGAGAACAGGAACAGCCACAGCACCGTGATCGCCACCGAGCTGGTGACCGACGGGAAGTAGAAGGCCGTACGGAAGAAGCCCCGCCCGCGCAGGATCCGCCGGTTCACCAGCACCGCCAGGAACAGCGACAGCCCGGTCTGCAGCGGCACCACGAACATCACGTAGTAGACGTTGTTGCGCAGCGCGGTGCCCAGGTTCTGGGTGGCCAGCCCGCCGCCGAGCAGCAGGTCGGAGTAGTTCTTCCAGCCCACGAAGCCCACCCCGGAGGACAGCGGGCTACCGCGCCCGTTCCAGTCGGAGAAGCTCACCCACAGCGCCATCGCCACCGGCACCACGAGGAAGACGCCGAGCAGCACCACCACGGGGGAGACGAATGCCCAGCCGGCCAGGGGCCGCCGTTCCACGGAACGACGTCGTCGCCCCGCCGACGCCCCGAACGCTGCGATGCGCACGGTCGTGCCTCCCGTCTCCTCGGTGGACGGTGGTGCGGCCGGACCGGTCCGGCCGCACCACCCGTGGGTCACTGGTTGTCGATGACGTCCTTCAGGTTCGTCTGCACCGAGCCCAGGATCGCGGCCGGGTCACCGGTGGCCAGCCCTTCGAGCTGGGAGTTGAAGTCCGAGATGACGTCCGAGGCACCCGGGACGTTCACCACGTTCTGGGCGAAGGTGGCCGAGTCGACGAACGCCGACAGCGCGGGGAACTGCTGCTTGTACCCGGCGGCGGCGGACTCGACCGACGGCATCACCCCGAACGCCTTGGAGAAGGCGAGCTGCTGGTCCGTGGAAGTCAGGTACTCGACGAGGCTGATCGCGGAGTCCTGCTGGGCGGAGTCCGCCGCGATGCCCCAGCAGTTGGTGAACTGCAAGGTGCCCTTCCCCGCGGGGCCGGCCGGCAGCTCGACGACGGTGTACTTGACGTCCGGGTAGTCGGCGCTCAGGCCGCCGGTGATCCAGTTGCCCTCGATGGTCATCGCGGCCAGGTTCTTGCCGAAGGCCTCACCGCCCCAGCCGGCGCCCACCGTCGAGGCGTAGGCGAAGGACCCGGCGGTCAGCTGGGTCTTCACGTAGTCCAGGGCCGTGACGTTCGCCGCGGCGTCCGCGGTCGCCTTCGACCCGTCCGCGCTGATCAGCCCGCCGCCGGCCTGGGCCATGAAGGCCCCGAGCCGGGCGTACTCGCCACCGAACACCAGCCCGGTGCGCCCGTCGGTGGTGAGCTTGGCCGCGACGGCGGCCAGCTGGTCCCAGGTGGTGGGGATGTCCGCCTCGGTGAGCCCGGCCGCCGCCCAGTCGTCGGTGTTGATGACCAGGGCGAGCGTGGAGAAGTCCTTGGGTGCGCAGTAGAACTGGCCGTCGTAGCTGAACTGCTCGACCAGGCTCGGGTAGAAGTCGTCCTTGGTGCTCAGCTTGTCGCCGTAGGCGAGCAGCGAGCCGTTCTTCGCGTACCCGGCGAACGAGTCGGCTCCCGTGTAGAACACGTCGGCGGGTTGGCCGGAGGCGAAGCCCTGGCTGAGCTCCTGGGACAGATCGGAGGCGACGACGACCTGCGCCGCGACCCCGGAGGTCGTCGACCAGGCCTGCACCGCGTCCTTGACCGCGGTCGTCTCGGTGTCCCCGGAGGAGCCGATGAGGATCTTCAGCCCTGCCGCGGAGCTCGCCGACGGGCTCGTCGAGCTCGACGAGCCGCCGCACGCGGCCAGGGCGAGGGCGGCCCCCGCCACCAGCACGGCGGCCATGGTGCCTCGGGTGCGACGTCGGGTGGTGTTCATGAGCACTCCTTCGTGTCTCGTGCCCGGCGGTCCGGGCGGGGTGGTGGTGCGGGTGGTCTCAGCGCGCGGGCGGTCGGCTCGAGCCGCGGACCACCAGGTGCGGGGTGAGCAGGCGGTGCTGCTCGACCAGGTGGGTCCCGTCGCCGTCGAGCCGGGACAGCAGCAGGGAGACGGCATGCTCGGCGGCCTCGACGAGGGGCTGGGCGACCGAGGACAGGTCCACGGCAGCGGCGACGGGCGTGTCGTCGAACCCGATGACCGCCGGCGGGTCGGCGACCGCGCGCAGCGCGACCGAGGCACCGAGGGCCAGGGAGTCGGAGACGGCGACGATGGCCGTCGGCCCGACGTCGGCCAGCAGCCGGTGGGTGGCCGAGACGCCGACCTCCACCCCGTCGCGCTGCAGGGTCTGCATCCCCAGGAGCTGGTCCTCGGTCCAGCCGGCCGCGGTCATGGCGTCGACCCAGCCGCGCCGCCGGTCGGTGCCGACGACGTCGTCCTGCGGCCAGCCCAGCAGCGCGATGCGACGGTGCCCGAGCCCGAGCAGGTGCTCGGTGGCCAACCGCACACCGGCCGCCCCGTCGACGTCGACCCATGGGTGCGCACCCTGGGCGCCCCACGGCCGGCCGAAGGTGACGAACGGGACGCCGCGCTCGGTGAGCCAGCTGGTGCGGGTGTCGCCGAGCCGGATGTTGTTGAGCACGAAGCCGTCGAGGTCGGCGGTCTCGAGCAGCTCGTCGTACTGGGCGATCTCGACCTCGTCCACGTCCGGCGCGGCGTACAGCAGGATCCGGTAGCCGCGCTCCTGGGCCTGCTCGGTCACCGCGTGCAGGAACCGGTCGAGGACTGCGCCGTTGATGCCGTCGACGACGGGCGGCACCCGCAACCCGAGCACGTGGGAGCGCCGGGTGCGCAGCTGGCGGGCCGCCAGGTGCGGGCGGTAGTCGAGCTCCTCGATCGCCGCACGCACGCGTTCGGCGGTCTCGGCCGCGACCAGCTGCGGGGAGTTGAGGACGTTGGAGACGGTCTGCCGGGACACCCCGGCCCGGGCTGCGACCAGCTCCAGCGTTGCTCGCGGCATCGGTGCCACCTCTCGCATTGGATCGCTCCAATCGCCGTTCGGCGAGGGTTTGATCGTTCCAAGGACTGGCCCTACTCTCGACAGGCAGCCGGAAGGTGTCAACTGCGGCGGACGAGTCGGACGGTCACAGTTCGGTCACGGTCCCCTCGATGTGGAGGACGACGATGGTGAATCAGCCCTACCTGCACGATCTGCACGCCGCAGTCGCAGCACCCGTGCAGGCATGGTTCGCGCCCGACGGGCAGGTCCGCGCCCACGGTGCGCAGGGGTGGTACGTCGCCGACACCAGGGCGGTGGCCCGTGCGGTCGTCACGGTCGGCGACGTCGAGCCCGAACCCGTCGGGGTGCGCGCAGCCGGGCCCGGGCGGCTGGTCGCCTCGTTCATCGTGCGGAACGTCGGGGGCAACGACGCCGACCCTGCCGTCCGCCTCGACCGGCACCTCGAGGTCACCCCCGCGGGGGTGAGCGAGCGGTACGTGCTCAGCTGTGCCACCCCCGGGCCCGTGACCACCACCCTCACCGTCCAGGTCCGGCCGGATGCGACCGGGATGGACGCGATCCGGGTCGGCGGCGCACTCGTCGGGTGCCCTGCCATGCAGCAGCGGGACGACGAGGTCCGCTGGGCGCTGCGACCGGGTCTCGACGCCCGGCTGCGCGCACCCGGCGCCACCTACCAGGTCGATGCCACCGCGGTCACGGCCACCTGGCCCGTCACGGTCTCCCCCGGCCACCCCGCCACGTTCGGGCTCACGGTCGCGATGCACGATCCCGACGGGGTGGTGCGGGCGCCCAGCACAGCCGCACCGGAGTGGTCACGCCCCGAGGTCGAGACGGCCGACCGCCGCCTGGCGGCCTGGCTGGACCGCGCCCTGGACGACGTCGCCGGACTGCGGATGAGTGCCCGGTTCGCCCCTGACGACGTGTTCCTGGCCGCCGGCGCCCCGTGGTTCTTCACCCTCTTCGGCCGGGACTCGCTGTGGGCGGCGCGGATGATGCTCCCCCTCGGCACCGAGCTGGCCGCCGGGACGCTGCGCACCCTGGCCGCGCGCCAGGGGACCCGGCTGGACGCCGCGAGCGCCGAGGCACCCGGCAAGATCCTGCACGAGGTCCGCCGCGACGGCCTCGCGATGCCCGACGACGGCATGCACCTGCCACCGCTGTACTACGGGACCGTCGACGCGACGGCGCTGTGGGTCACCCTGCTGCACGACGCCTGGCGCTGGGGGATGCCGCCCGAGGAGGTCGCCCCCCTCATCGGTCCGCTCGAGGCGGCACTCGCGTGGCTGTCCGGTTCCGGCGACCCCGACGGGGACGGCTTCCTGGAGTACATCGACACCACGGGCCACGGCCTGTCCAACCAGGGCTGGAAGGACTCCGGCGACTCGGTCCAGTGGCGCGACGGCCGGCTCGCGGACGCGCCGATCGCGCTGGTCGAGGTCCAGGGGTACGCCTACGAGGCGGCGGTCAAGGGCGCCGATCTGCTCGACGCGTTCGGCCGGCCGGGCGCCGACCGGTGGCGCACCTGGGCGGCCGACCTCAGGACCCGCTTCCGGGGGGCGTTCTGGGTGGACTCCCCCGACGGTGCCTACCCCGGGATCGCGCTGGACCGGGACAAGCGCCTGGTCGACTCCGTGACCAGCAACATGGGCCACCTGCTGGGGACCGGCATCCTCGACCCGGACGAGGAGCGTCTCGTCGCCGAGCGGCTGGTCCGGCCCGACATGACGACCGCGACGGGCCTGCGGACGCTCGCCGAGGGCTCCGGTGGGTACTGGCCGTTGCGCTACCACGGGGGCGCGATCTGGCCGCATGACACCGCCGTGGTGCTGGCGGGCATGGCCGCCGGAGGGCACACCGGACCTGCCGGCATGCTGACCCGCGGTCTGCTCTCGGCCGCGGAGACGTTCCGGCACCAGCTGCCCGAGCTCTGGTCGGGCGAGGACGGGGCGGCCGCGGTGCCCTACCCCGCGGCCTGTCACCCCCAGGCCTGGTCGGCGGCCGCCTCGGTCGTCGTGCTGTCGTCCGCGCTGGGGCTCCGGCCCGACGTGCCGAACGGTGTGCTCCACATCGAGCCGCCGTCGACCGGGGCACTGGGCGCTCTGCGGGTGCGCGGGCTGAGGATCGCAGGCCGCCCGCTGGACATCAGCATCGACGGTGACGAGATCGTGGCCGTCACCGACGCCCCGGTCACGATCACCCACCCCCGCCCCACCCCATGACCCCCC
>JAHIJU010000149.1 GCA_018898235.1 Actinomycetota bacterium
AAGCCGGAGAACCGTCGCCATCTGGCACGGCTGCGCGCCCAGATGATCCGCAGACCCTGAACTCACCCATACCAATACCCATACCCATACCGTACTGACCGACAACGACGGAGGACCCCATGTGGGAAGCGCTCAAGAACGCAATCATCGGTGTGAAGGAGGCGGTGGGGCTTGAGATCCCTGGGCTGCCAGCCGACCTGGGCTCCCTCGGCGAGTCGGCCACGACCGCAGTGCAGGACTTCACGAACTCCGCAACCGGCCTCGTTGACGAGGCGACCAGCGTTGTCGATGGAGCGACCGCCGCCACCGACGCGATCACCGGGCTACCCGTGGGCGACATCCTGCCGGAGTAGTCGCAGCCTGATCAGCGACCAGGCGGGTCGACAGGGCGCGACTCCACGCTAACCCACACCGCATCGGCCGCGCCGATGGCGACCTCGACGCGATCCCCCACGAGCTCACCCGTCGCGCTCGAACGAGAGATCAACACGGAACCAACTGCCAAGTTCCTCTCATCCAGGTGAATACGCGTCCCGAGGTTGATCTCCCGCGCTTCGAGATACCGCAGGATTTCGGGCTCGTGATCCGAGATGCGAATGACACATCCGTGAACGCCGGGGTCGATCTCACTCAGACGCGCTGCGGAGCTGGACCCCACAGTGCGCTCGATGCTCCCATCGGAGCGAGGGATCGGGTCTCCGTGCGGGTCGCGGGCGGGGTGGCCGAGCACCTCATCCATGCGGTCCAGAACAAGGTCGGACACCGCATGCTCGAGGGCATGCGCCTCTACATGCACCTCATCCCAACCGAGACCTAGACGCTCGACCAGGTAGGTCTCCAAGACACGATGGCGACGCACGACCATCACGGCGATCTCGTGACCGGCGGGGGTGAGGCCGATGCGCCCATACGGCTCGTAGTCGATCAATCCGTCCCGGGCGAGCTTCTTCAGATTGGCCGATACCGACGAGGGCGTCACCGCCAGAGTCTCGGCGATCTCGTTCGTAGACACGGAACCGCCAGGCCACTCCTGCGCCTTCCAGATGATCCGGAGGTAGTTCTCCCCCATCTCCGAAGCGCGTCGATCTCCCATGCCCTAACCTCGCCCTTTCACGGCGGTGGTGTGCCGGTGACGTGAAAAGTGCTCCTGAACTGGGAAGATGTGACTTGTCGAGGGTCAGATCAGCACAGTTCGAGGAGCACCTTCCAGGTGAAGAAGCGTAGTGGGTTCTATCCGCGGTTGAGCGTGGACGTCGACGGCGGGTCGGCCGTCTCCCAGGCCGGCGGGGTCCTGTTGACCTCGACCGTGCGGGCCGCCGGGCTGGACGTGGCGTTGAGCAAGGCGCTGGCGCCGTGGCGTCCGCAGCTGGCTCGCCACGACCCGGCCAAGGTCGTCCTGGACCTGGCGCTGACCCTCGCGTTGGGTGGTGACACATGCTCGGACCTGGCCGTCATGCGCGGCGAGCCGGCGGTGTTCGGAACGGTGGCCTCCGACCCCACAGCCTCGCGGACGATCGCCCGCCTGGCCGGGGACGTGGACAAGGTCCTCGCCGCGATCAGCACCGCCCGCGCGGCAGGGCGGGCGCGGGTCTGGGCGGCAGCGGGGTCGAACGCACCCGACCACGGCCGCGATGTCGCCCACCCGCTGGTGATCGACATCGACGCGACCCTGGTCACCGCCCACAGTGAGAAGGAGAAGGCGGCCCCGACGTTCAAGCGGGGGTTCGGGTTCCACCCGTTGTGCGCGTTCGTCGACCACGGCACCGAGGGGACCGGGGAGCCCGTGGCGGTCCTGCTGCGCGCCGGCAACGCCGGCTCGAACACCGCCGCCGACCACCTGCGGGTCATCAGCGAGGCTCTCGCGCAGATCCCGGGGTCGACCCGGGGCAAGTCGGTCCTGGTCCGGATCGACGGCGCCGGCGGCTCGCACAAGGTCATCGAGGCCCTCACGAGGCGACGCCTGGCCTACTCGGTCGGGTTCACCCTCCCGGAGAACACCCCTGACCTGCTCAAACTCATCCCCGAGCACGTGTGGGCCCCGGCCTACGACGCCGTCGATCAGGTTCGCGACGGGGCCTGGGTCGCCGAGCTGACGCACCTGATGGACCTGTCGGCCTGGCCACCTGGGATGCGGGTGATCGTGCGCAAGGAACGGCCCCACCCCGGCGCGCAGCTGCGGTTCGAGGACGTCGACGGGATGTGGGTCACCGCGTTC
>JAHIJU010000150.1 GCA_018898235.1 Actinomycetota bacterium
CCGAGGAGCCCGGCGAGCTGCACTTCACCGCCGAGGTCGAGATCCGCCCCACGCTCGAGCTGCCGGCGCTCGACACGCTGTCCGTCTCCGTGGACGGTCTGGAGGTCACCGACGAGGACGTGACCGCCCGGCTCGACGCGCTGCGCGAGCGGTTCGGCACCCTCGTCGGCGTCGACCGCCCGGCCGCCGACGGCGACTACGTCATCCTCGACCTGACCGCCACGATCGACGGCGAGCAGATCGACCAGGTCGCGGGCGTCTCCTACCAGATCGGCTCCGGCACCATGCTCGAGGGCATGGACGAGGCGCTCACCGGCCTGTCCGCCGGCGAGACCACCACCTTCACCTCGACGCTGGCCGGCGGCGACCGGGCCGGCGAGGAGTCCTTGGTCACCCTCGTGGCGACCACCGTCAAGGAGCGTCAGCTCCCGCCGGCCGACGACGACTTCGCCCAGCTCGCGAGCGAGTTCGACACGCTCGCCGAGCTGCAGGACGACCTGCGCCGCCAGGCCGAGACGGGCAAGTCCGGCGGCCGCGCCGTCCAGGCCCGCGACCTGCTCCTGGAGAAGCTGCTCGAGGCCGTCGAGATCCCCGTCCCGGCCGGGGTCATCGAGACCGAGGTGCACCGCCACCTGGAGTCCGAGGGGCGCCTGGAGGACGAGACGCACCGCGCCGAGGTCACCGAGGAGTCGACGACCAGCCTGCGTCGCCAGATCCTGCTCGACACCCTGGCCGAGCAGCTCGACGTCAAGGTCTCGCAGAGCGAGCTCGTCGAGTACCTGGTCGGTGCCGCCCAGCAGTACGGCATGGACCCCAACGAGTTCATCAGCACGCTCGACAAGAACGGCCAGATCCCGGCCACGGTCGGCGAGGTGGCCCGCGGCAAGTCGTTGGCCGTCGCGCTGCGCCGGGTGCAGGTGCTCGACCCGGCCGGTGCCGTGGTCGACCTTGCCGAGTTCATCGGCACGGACGCCGACGACCAGCCGGCGCCGGCGATCGACGCCGACGAGACCGAGACCGAGGCCGATGAGGTCGAGGGCGACGAGGCACCGGCCGCAACCGGTCCGGACGCCGCGAGCGACATCTCGTCGGTGCTCGGCCGCTGACAGCACACCGCAGGCCCGGGACGCGCACGTCGTCCCGGGCCTGCGTCGTCCCCGGCCACCTGCCGCCGGCCGGGGCCGGCGATGACTGCGCCGACAGCGAAAAGCCGCCGGTCGCGGACTTGGACCACATGCGGGGGGCGTTAGTGTCCTCAACGCACCGCACAGAGCTTGGAGGAGCCTTGAACGAGCAGCTGCCGGCGATCGGCCGGGCGGACACACCCGGTTTGGGCCTGAACGACAGCATCTACAACCGACTCCTGCGAGAGCGGATCATCTGGCTCGGCTCGGAGGTCCGGGACGAGAACGCGAACGCGATCTGCGCGCAGATGATGCTGCTCGCGGCCGAGGATCCGCACAAGGACATCTGGCTCTACATCAACTCCCCGGGCGGATCGATCACCGCGGGCATGGCGATCTACGACACCATGCAGTACATCGAGCCGGACGTGGCGACGATCGCGATGGGGATGGCCGCCTCGATGGGGCAGTTCCTGCTCTCGTCGGGGGCCAAGGGCAAGCGGTACGCGACCCCGCACGCGCGGGTGATGATGCACCAGCCGTCCGGCGGGATCGGTGGCACGGCCACCGACGTGCGGATCAACGCCCAGCTCATCATGCACATGAAGAAGGTCCTCGCCGAGCTGACGGCCGAGCAGACCGGGCAGCCGCTGGAGAAGATCCTCAAGGACAACGACCGCGACAGCTGGTTCACCGCACCCGAGGCACTGGAGTACGGGTTCATCGACCACGTCGTGGCGCAGTCCACAGCCGTCACCGGCGGCGGCGGCACCAAGCAGAGCGCCTGAGCGCCGGATCGAGAGCGAGGAACCCGTGAGCATCGAGTCGCAGTACCTGAGCACCGCCGCCCGGCTGGCCGGGCCCGGCGGGCTGGCACCGACCTCGCCCGCCGGACGGTACGTGCTGCCCCAGTTCGAGGAGCGCACCGCCTACGGCTTCAAGCGGCAGGACCCCTACACCAAGCTGTTCGAGGACCGGATCGTCTTCCTGGGCGTCCAGGTCGACGACGCGTCGGCCGATGACGTGATGGCCCAGCTGCTCGTCCTCGAGAGCAGCGACCCCGACCGTGACATCACCATCTACATCAACTCCCCGGGCGGCTCCTTCACGGCGCTCACGGCGATCTACGACACGATGCTCTACATCAAGCCGCAGATCGTCACGGTGTGCCTCGGGCAGGCGGCCTCCGCGGCCGCGGTGCTGCTCGCGGCCGGTACGCCCGGCAAGCGGCTCGCGCTGCCGAACGCGCGGGTGCTCATCCACCAGCCCGCGATCGAGGGCGGCAGCTACGCCCAGGCCTCGGACATCGAGATCCACGCCAACGAGCTGATCCGAATGCGCGAGTGGCTCGAGGCGACACTGGCCAGGCACACCGGCCAGGCGATCGAGACGATCCAGCAGGACATCGAGCGCGACAAGATCCTCACGGCCGCCCAGGCCGCGGACTACGGGATCGTCGACCAGGTGCTGGCCAGCCGCAAGGGTGTGCTCCCGACGGTGGTCGCGGCCGCCAAGGAGTGAGCGTGCGCAGGTGAGCCCAGGCCCGGTGCGGCGTGACTCGGTCGTGACCGACACGCCACACCGGGCCTGCGGCCGATGTGGGCGCCGTGGGGCAGACTCCTCAACGGGCGCCGGCAGCTGCCGACCGGTCTGGTGACGGACCTGGCAGAGCTGGTGGGCTGACACGGCGCCGCGGGTGGTGTGCAATGGAAGCGCGCCGCACGGGAGCCGTGGACTCACGGTGGCCCGCGGCGCATTCCGGTCCCGACGGGTCCGGACGAGAGAAGGGACCGCACGTGGCACGGATCGGGGACGGGGCCGACCTGCTCAAGTGTTCCTTCTGCGGCAAGTCCCAGAAGCAGGTCAAGAAGCTCATCGCAGGCCCGGGCGTGTACATCTGCGACGAGTGCATCGACCTGTGCAACGAGATCATCGAGGAAGAGCTCGACCAGAACGAGCAGAGCGGGCTGGCAGAGCTGCCCAAGCCGCGGCAGATCTTCGACTTCCTTGAGCAGTACATCATCGGGCAGGAGGCCGCGAAGCGGTCGCTCGCAGTGGCTGTCTACAACCACTACAAGCGCATCCAGGCCGGTGAGACCGCCAAGGTCGGATCGGCCGACGAGCGGGTCGAGCTGGCCAAGTCGAACATCCTGCTCATCGGCCCCACGGGCTGCGGGAAGACCTATCTCGCCCAGACCCTCGCCAAGATGCTCAACGTCCCGTTCGCCATGGCCGACGCCACGGCGCTGACCGAGGCCGGCTACGTCGGCGAGGATGTCGAGAACATCCTGCTCAAGCTCATCCAGGCCGCTGACTACGACGTCAAGAAGGCCGAGACCGGCATCATCTACATCGACGAGGTCGACAAGATCGCCCGCAAGAGCGAGAACCCGTCGATCACGCGCGACGTCTCCGGCGAGGGCGTCCAGCAGGCGCTGCTCAAGATCATCGAGGGCACGACGGCGTCGGTCCCGCCGCAGGGTGGGCGCAAGCACCCCCACCAGGAGTTCATCCAGATCGACACGACGAACGTGCTCTTCATCGTGGCGGGGGCGTTCGCCGGTCTCGACGACATCATCTCCACCCGCTCCGGTCGGCACGGCATCGGATTCGGCGCTCCGCTGCACCAGGCGGACGACACCGACCTCCTGGGTGAGGTCATGCCGGAGGATCTCCTGAAGTTCGGCCTCATCCCCGAGTTCGTCGGGCGGCTGCCCGTGCTGACGACGGTGACGCCGCTGGACCGCGAGGCGCTGGTGCGGATCCTCACCGAACCGCGCAATGCGCTGGTCAAGCAGTACCAGCGGATGTTCCAGATCGACGGCGTCGAGCTGGAGTTCACCCCCGGGGCCGTCGAGGCGATCGCCGAGCAGGCGCTGCTGCGCGGCACGGGCGCGCGTGGTCTGCGCGCCATCATGGAAGAGGTCCTCCAGCAGGTGATGTTCGAGGTGCCCTCCCGGGACGACGTCGAGCGCGTCGTGGTCTCCCGCGAGGTCGTGCTGCAGAACGTCTACCCGACGCTGGTTCCGCGCACCCCGGTCGACAAGCACACCCCGCGGGAGAAGAGCGCCTGAGCCGGTTCGGGTCCAGCCGTGGACACGACGGCCGGGCGCGTCGACCTGGACCCTAGGATCGGCCCGTGAGCGAGCAGCTACTTCCCGTCGAGCTATCGCGTCTGCGGCGCAGCATCGACAACATCGATGCGGCCCTGATCCACCTGCTCGCCGAGCGGTTCAAGGCCACCCAGCAGGTCGGCATCCTCAAGGCCGAGCGCGGCCTGCCCGCCTCGGACCCGGCACGTGAGGCCGAGCAGGTCGCCCGGCTGCGGTCGCTCGCGCACGAGTCCGACCTCGACCCGGAGTTCGCCGAGAAGTTCCTGGCGTTCCTCGTCGAAGAGGTCATCAGGCACCATGTCGCGATCGCCGAGGGCACGGCCGCACGCGAGGCCGACGAGGCCTGACCCGGCGGTCGCTGCCGGCCGCGCGGCCGCGGTCCGGTCCGGGCGTTCGGTCCCGGGGTCCGGTCCGGGGGTCCGTGCCGGGCGGGGATCGGCGTGGGTGCACGGACCACGGCGGGCGCCGCGTGGTGCGGCCGCGTCCCCGTGTGCGTTCAGCAATTGCCACCAAGATGCGTGACGGGTCGCGGAACGGTCGAGGACGGAAGTCCTACTAACCCGGTTTAGTAGACCGCTAGCCTCGTCGTCGACAGGGCGGTCCAGAGTCGGCGCA
Organism: Actinomycetota bacterium; assembly: GCA_018898235.1. Taxonomy (GTDB): domain Bacteria; phylum Actinomycetota; class Actinomycetes; order Actinomycetales; family Cellulomonadaceae; genus Cellulomonas. The sequence goes on from JAHIJU010000150.1 coordinate 4,853, forward strand.
CCGAGCCGACGCGGTGATCACCTCAATTCGGCGCGCACATACTGCCAGGTGGATTTCGCGTGCCTTCGATCCCGAGGGACTCGTGATGACGGAGAATCCGGAGCGGCCGGCTTTCGGGCTCCTCCAGGGATTTCGGGTCGTGATGACCGGGCAGTCGGTGGCGGCTCCGTTCGCGGCGGCCCTGTATGCCGAGCACGGCGCCGATGTGATCTGGGTCGAGAACCCGGCCACGGTGGACCCGGGACGGACGGCACGCCGCTCGGGCGCCTGGCAGCAGGACCGGCGCAACATGCGCAGCCTGTCCCTCGACTACGTCAGCGATGAGGGGCGCGAGGTGTTCCTGCGCCTGCTGGAGACGGCGGACGTGCTCATCGAGGCCTCCGTCGGGGGTCGTTTCGCGCGGCTCGGCCTGGGGGACAGTGTGCTCTGGGCCGCGAACCCGCGCCTCGTGGTGGTGCACATCTCGGGCTTCGGGCAGACCGGGGACGAGCGCTGGGTGCGGCGCGCCAGCTACGACCCGATCGCCCAGGCGTTCGGCTGCGCGATGCGGATGAACGGCGTGGCAGGGATGCCGTCGGCCCCGGCGATGCCATTCCCGGCCGACTACACCGCTGCGTTCTTCGGGTTCGGCATGGCAAACGCCGCGCTGCTGAGAAGGCGGGTGACCGGGCGCGGGGAGAGCATCGATGTCGCCCAGTTCGAGGCGATGATGCGTATTCAGGCCAACTATCCGACCGATTTCCTCCGGTATGGCCTCGACTATGTCAAGGAAGGCCACCGCTCACGCATCTGCGCATTGTACGGGACCTATCAGTGCGGTGACGGCGACGAGGTGTACCTGCTGGCCCTCGGCGCCGGGGTGGTGCGTCGGCTGCTGGGACTGCTCGGCCTGGAGCAGGGCGGCGAGCTCTTCCCGGACGCGATGACCTACGTGCCGGTGGACACGCCGGCGGCCCAGGTCCTCGAGGACGCGTTCGCCGCCTACCTCGCCACCCGCTCGGCCGAGCAGGTCGAGGACGAGCTCGCCGACGCCGGGGTGCCGTGCTCGCGGCTGATGGACTACGCGGCCGCCGTCGAGCACCCGCACTACCGGGCGCGGGGCGTCTTCACGCAATGGACGGCCAGCGACGGCCGGACCCAGGTGCCCGGCGTCAAGGTCGTCCCCGAGGTTGCCGGTCACCCCGGCCGCATCTGGCGCGGTGCGCCGACCATCGGCCAGGACAACGACGACATCCTCGCCGAGCTCGGGTACCCCGACGCCGCGCGGGACGCCCTGTACGCCGCCGGGCAGCTGTCCCGGCGGGAGTACTTCGAGACCACCGGTTCCTGACCGCAGTCACCGCAGCCCCCAGGAGGACCACCAGATGAAGAACACCGACGGACAGCCGTTCGGCACGCTCCAGTCGCTCAAGGTCATCAACGCCTCTGCCGTCGTCGCCGGACCGTTCATGTGCGAGCTCTTCGCCGAGCAGGGCGCCGACGTGATCCAGCTGGAGAACCCGCGGATCCCGGACATGTACCGGATCTGGCCGCAGGCGTTCTCCATGGACCGCCGCAACCAGCGCTCCATGACCCTCGATGTGCCGTCCGCCCAGGGGCGGGAGGTCCTGTTCCGGCTGATCGCCGACGCGGACATGCTGGTCGAGTCCTCCAAGGGCGGCACCTGGAAGAAGTGGGGCCTGACCGACGAGGTGCTCTGGGCGCACAACCCCAAGCTCGTCATCGTGCATGTGTCCGGATTCGGCCTGTCCGGCGACCCGACGTACATCCCGCGGGCCTCGTTCGACTCGATCGGGCAGGCGTTCAGCGGGTACCTCGCGATCAACGGCTACCCGGACCCGATGGAGCCGTACGTCACCAAGCCGTACACCGGTGACTTCATCACGGGCCTGTTCGGCGCCTGGTCCGCCCTCGCCGCGGTGATCCGCGCCCGCGAGACCGGGGAGGGCGAGTCGATCGACATCGCCCAGTTCGAGTCGCTCGTGCGGCTGCAGGCCTCCTACCTCACCGACGGGCTCAACAAGGGCGCCCAGGCCCCTCGGATGGGCAACCTCGACACCGTGGGTGCGTGCAAGGGCACCCAGAGGTGCTCGGACGGCTGGATCTTCATCGCGGTCGGTGGCGCAACAGCGGTGCGCAACATGGTGGAGCTGTTCGGGCTGGGCGACGACCCCGACTTCGAGGGCACCATCCAGTCGATCACCCGTGACAAGCCGGAGCGTGCCCGCAAGTTCGTGGAGAAGATCGACGCCTACTGCCTGGCCCACACGGTCGATGAGGTCGAGGCGGCCCTCGCGCCGCTCGGCGTGGCCTGCAGCCCGATCATGACCTACGCCCGGATGGAGCAGAACTCCCACTACCGGGCGCGCGGCGTCCTGACCCAGTGGGACGACGTGGCCACCGGGGAGCCGATCAAGGGTGCGGCCCCGGTCCCGCGTTTCGCGCGCAACCCCAGCCAGATCGTCCGCGGCGGCGCACCGTTCGACCACGACACGGTGGACGTGCTGCGCGAGCACGGCTTCACCGACGAGGAGGTGGCGGCCCTGCGGGCGAGCGGGGCGGTCGGTTCGAACTGACGA
>JAHIJU010000151.1 GCA_018898235.1 Actinomycetota bacterium
GACCGTCGCGCCAGGCCTGGGGGCGCTCGGCGAGCCAGGTCTTGAATGCCTGCTTGGATCGGCCCTCGACCATGGCTAGCAGCCTCGAACGCCCGGTCCGGTCGCGGACCGGGGTGAGGTCGATGACGACGGTGACGAACTTGTCGCCGCGGCGGGTGTGTCGCTACACGCTGGGGGAACCTCCCGCTTGGAGCGCAGCGCGCGGGGGAATCGTCGACACCGATGACCTTCACCTCGTTGAGCAGGTCCGGGTCGTCGAGCAGGACGCGCTTGCCTTCGGCCAGGACGGCGTCGTTGGCGGTGTCCCAGGACACCGCAAGAGCCTCGGCGAGACGGGCGACGGTCAGGTGCTGGCAGACCAGGCCGACCAGGGCCCACCGCAGGGCGGTCCGCGACAGCCTGGCGCGCGGTTCAGCGGCGCGACTGGTGTCCTGACGCCAGACGTGCCCGCAACTCGTGCACTTGTGGCGGCGGATCGTGAGCAGCAGCGTCGTCGGGCGCCAGCCCAACGGCTCGTTCGCCAACCGACGGGTCACCGTGTCCCGCGGACCGCCTACGCAGCCGCAACGCCGGCACCAGCGCGCCGCCTCGTCCTCCTGGACGCGGCAAGCGAGCACCGCCCGGTCAGGTTCCAGGTGCTGACCCACAACTACGAGACCGAGCTCGTCGAGGCGGCAGAACGTCGTCAGGTCAGAGGTCGCGAAGGTAGCGTCAAGCACGTCGAGGTCTTCCTCGATGGCTGTGTGAGAACTTCCGTCCTCGGGAGACCTCGACCTCTACCCGGGCACCGACGCGCCGCCTGGCCACCGACTACACCCTCAACTGGGAAGAGCCCGTCAACCACCACGGCGTCGCTGGCCGGGGGCCGGATCCGCTTGACCGACAGCCGGACGCCGACCTACGGTGCCCAGGTGGTGACGGGGCCGCTGGGCGATCAGGATGTTCACGCCGCCACGCGTTTCCTCATCCCATCCACGGACGCCAAGATCATCCACCGTGCTCGGCCAGCTGGGCTGATGCACGAGGGTATGCGACTCAAGGTCACCTGCGTGGCCGCCCCGCCAGGATCAGGCAAGACGACGCTGATCCGCGAATGGGCACTGACCGTTCCGACCCGCTGGCCGGTCTGCTGGCTGACGCTAGACGAGCGCGACAACGAGCCGCGTCGACTGTTCTCCTCCATCGCCCACGCGTTGCACCCGGTCGCGCCGGGCATCGGGGCTGCGCTCGAGACGGTAGCCTGCGACCCGCATGAGACAAACGCGGTCCTGGTGAATTGCATCAGCTGTGTCGCCCAACCGTTCAGCTTGGTGCTCGACGGCGCCGAGGTCTTGAGGTCGTCAGATTCCGCACGCGCCCTCGACCTGCTCATCCGGACAATGCCGGCCACCATGCACCTGATTATCGCGAGCGCGGCTCGTCCCCCGATGGAGTTGGCGCGGCTGAGAGCCGAGGGCGAAGTCGTCGAGATCGGCTTGGACGAGCTCAAGTTCGACGTCGAAGCGGTCCGGCTCTATGCCAGCAAGGTCCTTGGTGTCGAAGTGCATCCCGAGGCTGCACGCCGACTAGTCGCCGCCATCGACGGCTGGATCGCAGGCCTCGTTCTTGTGTCGCCAGCCCTGGCCTCCTGCCAGGGCGACGAGGATGTCGACGCGGTGGTGCGGCAGGTCAACGGCCAGCACCGCCGTATTCGCGAATATATGGTCGCGGCCGTGCTCGACAAGCTACCCACACCACACCGCGACCTTCTGGTCCGAACCTCGATCCTGCCGGAACTGAATCCGGAGGTCTGTCAGGCTGTCCTAGACGATCCGAACGCTGGTAAATTGCTGTTCGAGGTCGCCGACGCGAACCTCTTCACCGCCCCTAGCGACGAGCAGGGCAGGACTTTCGCCAACCACCCTTGCCTGGTGGATGCGCTGCAAGTCAGCTTGGCCGAGCAGTGCTCGCCGGACGAGATCGCCGACCTGCACCGCCGCGCCTCAATCTGGTACAGAAGTAAGGATGACGCTCGACGCACGGTTCATCATGCGCTGTTGGCCGGCGACTTCGAAGCCGCCGCGGCAACCGCCGATGAATTTCTGTGCAGGTTTGCGTACTCGAATGACGAGGCCATCCGCCAATGCGGGCGACTCCTGCCCATGGAAGTGCTGATGCGGCACCCCCGGCTGGCCATGGAGTTCGTCGTGGTGTGCCTGGCCGATGGCAGGTTCGACCATGCCAGCGACGTACTCGCCACGCTCGACGCCAGCCAGGCCGAGACAGATCAGGTCACGTCCAAGGACGGGTTTGCGCTTGACATCTGCGCGCTCAAGGACGCCGCATCCTGCACTAAGGAGCGGAGCTTGGCCAGAGTAGGCCAGTCGCGCGAGACCCTCAACGACAAGAACTCCCACAGCCGCTACCAGTTCCTGATCGAGTACTACCTCACGCTCGCGACCTTCGCACGCGACGAATCAGCCATCCCCGTTGACACACTCACAGCCCGCGCCCTGGAATACCACGACGCTGGAGACGTCAACGCCTACCTCTACTGGCAGGCGTTGATTGCCTATCTCTACGAGGCCAGTGGCCATCTTCGCCGGGCCGCCGACGCCTACCAGGAGGCGCTCGACTATGTCCAGAGTCAACACCTGAACCAGCATCCTCTCTACCCAGTCTTGACGATCGGCCTAAGCGGCATTCTTTGCCAATGGGGGCACTGCGACGAAGCCGACCGGCTTCTCGGCAAAGTTCAATACCGATACCTGTCCGAAGAACCTGGCCGCTTGTGCTGGCTGCACTCCACGCGGTCCTACCTCATCTTGGTCCGCAACGCTGTGGCACAAGGGCGGCTCGACGAGGCCAGGGATCTGCTCGTCCTGGCCGAGGAACGAGGTCGGCGGGCATTGCTAAGCATCGGCCTCATCGAAGAGGTCGAGGAGACCGGCGTGCTCCTATGGATCGCGGCAGGCGACGAGGACCAACTCGTGACTTGGGGGAGGCGCAGACTCGCGCGCGAGCGCATCGTCGGTTCGAGCGACGTCCTTTCTCAAGGTGTCCTAACCGCGCGAGCCGAGCTATTGACCGGAGACCCGGCCAGCGCAATCCGCCGGCTGACCCGGCTGATCAACGGTCCCTCGGGCGGGCCGCTGTTCGTGGGGACTTGGATGCTGCGCGCCCGGTGCCTTCGCGCCGTCGCGCACTGGCAGATGGGCGACCGAGCGGCTGCCGTCACGGAGACGCGGGCCGCCCTGGTGGCGGCCCAGGACCAAAACCAGGCGCGTCTGTTCCTCGAGGTCCACCCGGCGATGATCCAGGTCCTACGCGAGGTTCGACACTCACTCGAGCGGCCCGCATCCAACCGCGACCCATTCATGGAGGTGCCAAGGCAGGAGTTTCTCGACCACGTCATGGCGGCGTTCGACGAGTTCCCTGGCGGCCCGGTACGTCGAAGCGTTCACCCATCGGGCGGGGCCAGCGTCATTGACCTGGGCATCGAAAGTCTCACCCAACGCGAACTCGAAGTGTTACGCCTCCTCGTTGCCGGGGCATCGTCACGCCGGGTTGCAGTTTCGCTGTCGATCTCCCCAAACACTGTGAAGACTCACCACCGCAACATCTATCAAAAACTCGGCGTGCACGACAGGGACAGCGCGGTCATTCGCGCTAGCGCGCTCGAACTGGTCTAGCGAGAGTGCTCCACGACTTGGAGCCCCTCTCTGAGCCCAGCCCGCTGTCGAGTCGATCAAACCGGTTTCGGAACCAGACCAACCTGTCGAGTGCCCCCAAGGGGAGAGGACGCAAAGACCTCGATGACTAGACTGATCTGGCTCTTCCTCTCTGAGGTGGGGGTGGGTGAGTCCGCCGCCGATCAGGAGCATGCGTAGTCGGTAGTTGTCGAGGTTGCGGAAGCCCCGGGCGATGCGACGGTGGAGCTCGATCAAGCCGTTCACGGCTTCGGTGCCGCTGTTGTTGGCGCCGCCGGTCTCGA
>JAHIJU010000152.1 GCA_018898235.1 Actinomycetota bacterium
CCGCCTGGTGGGCACCCCGCACATAGACGTCGCCGCCGGTGGCCAGGGCCGCCGACGCCCAGGAGGCGGCCTCGATCCGGTCGGCCAGCGCGGTGTGCGTGAAGCCGACGAGCTTGTCGACACCCTCGATGCGGATCACCCGGTCGGTGTCCACCGAGATGATCGCGCCCATCTTCTGCAGGACGTTGATCAGGTCCATGATCTCGGGCTCGATCGCGGCGTTGGAGAGCTCGGTGATCCCCTCGGCACGCACGGCCGTCAGCAACAGCTGCTCGGTGGCGCCGACGCTCGGGTAGGGCAGCGCGATCTTGGTCCCGGTCAGACGCTGCGGGGCCGACAGGTGGATGCCACCGGGTCGCTTGTCGACCTGCGCCCCGAACTGGCGAAGGATGTCCAGGTGGTAGTTGATCGGCCGGTCGCCGATCCGGCATCCGCCCAGGTCAGGGATGAACGCCTCGCCGAGCCGGTGCAGCAGCGGACCGCAGAACAGGATCGGGATGCGACTGGCACCGGCCAGCGTGTCGATGTCGGCCACCAGGGGTGACTCGACGTCACGCGGGTCGATCCGGAGCACGCCCGAATCCTGGTCGCCGTCCACGCGGACGCCGTGCAGCTCGAGCAGCGAGCTCACCACGGCGACATCGCGGATCGTCGGCACATTGCGCAGCTCGCTCGGCCCTTCGCCGAGCAGCGCCGCCACCATGGCCTTCGACACGAAGTTCTTGGCACCTCGCACGGTGATCTCACCGCGCAGCGGGTTGCCACCGTCGACGTAGAGCAGATCGTCCATCGGGCCATCGTCCCCTATCGCCGGCTGTGTGCAGCCTCGGCGGTTCCGGAAGGCCGCGCACGTGCGCACAACCCTCACATCTGGACGGGTCTGGTGGACGTCAGCGCTTCTTCTTCTTGGCCTTCGGCGAGCCCTTGCCCGACGCCTTCGCCTTGGCCTTCTCCTCCTTGGCGCCGGACTTGCCCGACGCCTTCACCGCCGGCTCCGCCCCGGCCTTGGGCCCGGCCTTCGCTGCGGCCTTCCCGGTGGCCGCCGTGGCGGCCGTCCGTGCGGGCTTCACGGCTGGTGCGGCTGCGGACTTCGCAGCGGGCCTGACCGCGGTCGTCCCCGGCGTCGACGGGACCACGACAGCGGCCGCGGCACCCACCCCGGCGAGTGCGGCACGCAGGCCCGCGCCCGGCCGGAAGCGGGCGGCCACCGACGCCGGGACCTCGACGGATCCACCGGTCCGGGGGTTGCGTACCGTGCGAGCCGGCCGAGCCACGGGCTCGAACGTGCCGAATCCCGTGAGGGTCACACGCTCGCCCGCGACGAGCTCGGCCGTCACTGCCTCGAGCACTGCGTCGACGGCCAGGGCGGCCTGTGCCCGGGTGCCACCCGCAGCTGCCACCTTGTCCACGATCTGAGCCTTGCCGACCATGTGCGCGCCTCCTTCGCCGAGTGCTGTCGCACGCACCGTACGAGCAAAGGGGCAGGTCGCGGGGGCGACGCGCCGCCCGGACGGCTCAGATCGGGCGGGCCGGGGCGATCGGGACGGTCGGCAGGTGGCGGGCGGGCAACGTTCGCGGACGCCACGACTCGCGGGTCGCCTCGAACGCCGTGATCTCGTCGGCGAGCTGGAGCGTCAGCCCGATGTCGTCCAGACCCTCCATCAACCGCCAGCGGGTGTAGTCGTCCACCCCGAACGGGACCGTGATGTCGTCGCAGACCACCGTCCGGGCGGCCAGGTCGACGGTGATCTCGGTGCCGGGCTTCGCCTCCAGGACCTTCCAGAGCAGCTCGACGTCCTCGGCCGAGACCTGCGCTGCCAGGAGCCCCTGCTTCCCGGAGTTCCCGCGGAAGATGTCGGCGAACCGCGGCGAGATGACCACCCTGAAGCCGTAGTCCTTGAGCGCCCACACGGCGTGCTCACGGGAGGAACCGGTGCCGAAGTCCGGGCCCGCGACCAGCACCGAGCCGGCGGAGTACGCGGGCTGGTTGAGCACGAACGACGGGTCACCGCGCCAGGCGGCGAACAGGGCGTCCTCGAACCCCGTGCGGGTGACCCGCTTGAGGTAGACCGCCGGGATGATCTGGTCGGTGTCGACGTTGCTGCGACGCAGCGGGACCCCGACGCCGGTGTGCTGGGCGAACTTCTCCATCGTCGTCTCCTTGCTCGTCGCGACGCTCAGAGGACGACCGGCGCGGCCGGGTCCAGAGGGGTGAGCGGGCTGCCGTCGAAGCTGGTCAGGTCGGTGCCGTCGGGCAGGTCGAGATCCGCGAGCGAGGACAGCGTGCCGCGGATGGCCGTGGCCGCCGCCACGAGGGGCGACACCAGGTGGGTCCGCCCGCCCTTGCCCTGACGGCCCTCGAAGTTGCGGTTCGACGTGGAGGCCGAACGCTCCCCCGGTGCGAGCTGGTCGGGGTTCATGCCCAGGCACATCGAGCACCCGGCGTTGCGCCACTCGGCGCCGAACTCCTTGAAGATCACGTCCAGGCCCTCGACCTCCGCCTGCAGCCGCACACGCGCGGAGGCCGGGACGACCAGCACCCGGAGGCTGTCGGCCTTGTGCCGGCCCTTGACCACCTTGGCGACCGAGCGCAGGTCCTCGATGCGACCGTTGGTGCACGAGCCGATGAACACGGTGTCGACGGGGATCTCCCGCAGCGGCCGCCCCGGGGTCAGACCCATGTACTCGATGGCCCGTTCGGCGGCGGTCCGCTCGGCCTCGTCGGCGATGAGCTCGGGCACCGGCACGGACGCGGACAGCGGCAGACCCTGACCGGGGTTGGTGCCCCAGGTGACGAACGGCTCGAGGTCGGCCGCACGCAGCACGACCTCGGCGTCGAACTCGGCGTCGTCGTCGGTGCGCAGGGTCTTCCAGTACTCGACCGCGGCGTCCCAGTCAGCGCCCTGGGGCGCGTGCGGGCGGTCCTTGAGGTAGGCGAACGTCGTCTCGTCCGGCGCGATCATCCCGGCGCGGGCACCGGCCTCGATGGACATGTTGCAGACCGTCATCCGGCCTTCCATCGACAGGGCGCGGATCGCGTCGCCGCGGTACTCCAGGACGTAGCCCTGGCCACCGCCGGTGCCGATCTTGGCGATGATCGCCAGGATGATGTCCTTGGCCGTCGCCCCGGGCGGCAGATCGCCCACGACGGTGATCGCCATCGTCTTGAACGGCGTGAGCGGCAGGGTCTGGGTGGCCAGCACGTGCTCGACCTCGGACGTGCCGATGCCGAAGGCCAGTGCGCCGAACGCCCCGTGGGTCGAGGTGTGCGAGTCGCCGCAGACCACGGTGAGCCCGGGCTGCGTGAGGCCGAGCTGGGGACCGACCTGGTGCACGATGCCCTGGTCGGAGTCACCGAGGGAGTGCAGGCGGACCCCGAACTCGGCGGCGTTGTGGCGCAGGGTGTCGATCTGCGTGCGGCTCGTCAGGTCCGCGATCGGCAGGTCGATGTCGAGCGTCGGGGTGTTGTGGTCCTCGGTCGCCAGGGTGAGGTCCGGACGGCGGACCCGGCGCCCGGCGAGCCGCAGGCCCTCGAACGCCTGCGGGCTCGTGACCTCGTGGACGAGGTGCAGATCGATGTAGAGCAGATCGGGTACACCGTCCTGCCCCTCCCGCACGATGTGCGCGTCCCAGACCTTCTCCGCCAGAGTGGTGCTCATCGCCTCATCCTCTCGAGTTGCTGCGCCCACTTGCCATCTCGGATACTGAGACGGCAGTATCAGCACATGGACAACACTAGCGGAGTCGGCGTCCTCGACAAAGCGGCAACCGTGCTCGGTGCCCTC
>JAHIJU010000153.1 GCA_018898235.1 Actinomycetota bacterium
ATCGCGCGCGTGCACGAGGCGTTCGGCGACGGGTTGTTCCAGACGGTGATCGCGCGGACCGTGAAGTTCCCGGACGCGACCGTGGCCGCCGAGCCCATCACCACCTATGCCCCGACCCACTCCGGTGCCGAGGCCTACCGCCAGCTGGCCCGTGAGCTCGTCGCCCGTGGCGACGCCGCCTGACGCGGCCGACCAGCGCGCCGGGTCGCACGGGTTCGAGGTCCATCTCGACGTCTTCTCGGGGCCGTTCGACCTGCTGCTCGGGCTGATCGCCAAGCACCGCCTCGATATCACCGAGGTGGCCCTCGCGCAGGTCACCGACGAGTTCCTGGCGTACCTGCGGGCCGCCGACGGGGGCGGCTGGGACCTGTCGCAGGCCTCGGAGTTCCTGGTCGTCGCCGCCACCCTGCTCGACCTCAAGGCGGCGCGGCTGCTGCCCACGGGCGATGTGGAGGACGCCGAGGACCTGGAGCTGCTCGAGGCGCGGGACCTGCTGTTCGCGCGGCTGCTGCAGTACCGCGCCTACAAGGAGATCGCGGCCGACCTGGCCGAGCGCTGGGCCGTCGGCGCCCGCTCGTACCCGCGTGCGGTGTCCCTCGAACCGCACCTGGCGGCGTTGCTGCCCGATCTGGTCTGGACCCTCGGACCGGACGGTCTGGCCGCGCTCGCCGCGCGGGCGTTGGCCCCGCGGCCCGCGCCGCCCGGCGTCGACCTGTCCCATCTGCACGCCCCGCCGGTGAGCGTGCGCGAACAGGCCGCCGTGCTGGCCGACCGGCTGCGGCGGCACCCCTCGATGTCCTTCCGGGACCTCGTGGCCGATGCGGGCGAGCCGATCGTGGTGGTCGCCCGGTTCCTCGCGCTGCTGGAGCTGTTCAGGGACGGGTCGGTCGCGTTCGACCAGGTGGTGGCCCTCGGTGAGCTCAGCGTCCGGTGGACCGGGACCTCGGACGGCGAGATCGAGCTGACCACCGACTACGACGAAGGGAACGCATCGTGAGCGAGACCAGGGTCGACGAGCTGGGGTTCGACGTGGACGAGCTGCCGGGTGGTGCGGCTGCGGCCCTCGAGGCCGTGCTCATGGTCGCCGACGAGCCGGTGCCTGCCGTCCGGCTGGCCTCCGTGCTGGCCATGCCCACCGAACGTGTCGAGGAGCTGCTGCTGGCGCTCGCCGCGCAGTACCGCGGTGACGGCGGTGAGCGCCCCCGCGGCTTCGAGCTTCGGCATGCGGGAGCCGGCTGGCGGCTGTACTCGGCACCCGCGCACGCCGACGTCGTCGGACGGTTCGTCGTGGACGGGCAGACGGCCCGGCTGACGCAGGCCGCGCTGGAGACGCTCGCCGTCGTGGCCTACCGGCAGCCGGTCAGCCGCGGCCAGGTCTCGGCCGTGCGGGGGGTCAATGTCGACGGGGTCATGCGGACCTTGTCGACCCGTGGTCTGGTGGCCGAGGTGGGTCAGGATCAGGCCACGGGTGCGGTCCTGTACGGGACCACGGGATACTTCTTGGAGCGGATGGGCCTGACGTCGCTCGACGAGCTCCCCGCACTGGCTCCCCACCTGCCGGCTCTGTCCGAGCTGGCCGACCTCGACGAAGGACTGCGATGACCGACGTGCACGACCCCGACGGCGTACGCCTGCAGAAGGTGCTCGCCGGTGCGGGCCTGGGCTCGCGGCGCTCGTGCGAGGAGCTGATCTCCCGTGGCCGGGTCCAGGTGGACGGGCAGGTGGTCCGCGAGCTGGGGGTGCGGGTCGACCCGGTGCGCGCCGTCATCCACGTCGACGGTGAGCGGGTGGTGCTGGACACCGGGATGGTGACCATCGCCCTCAACAAGCCGTTCGGCGTGGTCTCCTCGATGCGTGACGAGCAGGGCAAGCCCGACCTGGCCCAGTTCGTGGCCAACCGCGAGGAGCGGCTGTTCCACGTCGGTCGGCTCGACGAGGAGACCGAGGGTCTGCTGCTGCTGACCAACGACGGCACGCTCTCGAACCAGCTCACGCACCCGTCGCACGGTGTGGTCAAGACCTACATGGCGCAGGTCGAGGGCAAGGTGCAGCCCGGGCTCGGCAAGAAGCTGCTCGCCGGCATCGAGCTCGAGGACGGGTTGGCGACCGTCGACCGGTTCCAGCTGGTCCAGACGAACGGGCGCGAGTCGCTCGTGGAGATCGACCTGCACTCGGGTCGCAACCGGGTGGTGCGTCGCGTGCTGGAGGAGGTCGGACACCCGGTGATCCGGCTGGTACGCACCAGGTTCGGCCCGATCCGGCTGGGGGAGCTGCGCCCGGGACGTACGCGCGTGCTGTCCACCGTGGAGGTGGGGTCGCTCATGACGGCGGCCGGCCTGTGACCTCAGCCGCACCGGCGCACCACGGCACGACCGCCACCGTCGGACCTGTCCGGGTGGTCGGGACGGGTCTGCTGGGCGCCTCGGTGGGGCTCGGGCTGACCGCCCACGGCGTGCCCGTCCAGCTCGCCGACCCGTCACGGACGGCCGTGGCGCTCGCCCGGGACGTCGGTGCGGGCCAGCCGGCGCGGGACGACGACCCCGAGCCCACCCTCGTGGTGGTCGCGGCGCCGCCGGACGTGATCGCGCAGGTCGTCGCGGCCGAGCTGGCCGCGCATCCGGCCGCGGTCGTCACCGATGTGGCCAGCGTCAAGGGTCACGTGCTGGCCGAGCTGCGCGCCGCCGGGATCGACCTGCGCCGGTACGTCGGTTCGCACCCGATGGCCGGGCGCGAGCGGTCGGGTCCGTCGGCGGCCGTGCCCGACCTGTTCGTCGGTCGGCCGTGGGTGATCGTCGACCCGGGCGATGCCGATGCCGACGCCGTGCTGGCGGTCCGCTCGCTGGCGGTCGACCTCGGGGCCGTGCCGGTCGCGATGGCGGCGGCGGAGCACGACGCCGCGGTGGCGGCGGTCTCGCACGTCCCGCAGCTGGCGGCAACCCTCGTGGCGGCTCGGCTGCGCGCGGCAGCGCCGGCCGCCCTCGACCTGGCGGGGCAGGGACTGCGGGACGTGACGCGGATCGCGGCCTCCGACCCGGCCCTGTGGACCTCGATCCTGGCCGGGAACGCCGGTGCCGTGCACCGCGAGCTGGTCGAGCTGCGCGGTGATCTGGACGTCGTGATCGATGCGCTGGCGCAGGCCGAGCGGGCGAGCGGACCGGAGACGGTCGCCCCCGGCGTCCTGGCCGCGCTCGCCCGGACGCTGTCGGCCGGGAACGCCGGTGTGGCGCGGATCCCTGGCAAGCACGGTGGCAGCCAGCGTACGTATGCCCTGGTCAGCGTTCTGGTGCCGGATACGCCCGGGTCGCTGGCCTCGCTCCTGGCGCTGATCGGCGATGCCGAGGTCAACCTGGAGGACCTCGCCCTGGAGCACGCGGCCGGGCGCCCGGTCGGTATCGCGAACGTCTCGGTGCTGCCGGAGTCGGCCGACCGCTTGGAGCAGGTCCTGACGGAGCACGGCTGGAAGGTGGCGCGGTGAACGGCGGACCGCTGGTGATCGCGATCGACGGTCCCTCGGGTTCGGGCAAGTCGAGCGTGGCGCGCGGGGTCGCGCATGAGCTCGGACTGGCCTACCTGGACACGGGTGCGATGTACCGCGCGGCCACCTGGTGGTGCCGGGAGCGGGGGGTGCGGCTGGATGACCAGCTGGCCGTCGCCGCCGAGGTCGCGGCGCTGCCGCTGGTCATGGGCCTCGACCCGCAGGCGCCGACCGTGACGGTGGCCGGGGTGGACGTCGGTGCGGCGATCCGCACGACGGAGGTGTCGCAGGCCGTCAGCGCGGTGGCGACCAACCTCGACGCCCGCGCCGAGCTCGGGGCGCGGCAGCGCGACCTCATCGACGCCGAACGTGTCGGCGGCTTCTCGGGCGGTCGCGGGGTGGTCGCCGAGGGCCGCGACATCACGACCGTCGTGGCCCCCGACGCGCCCGTGCGGGTGCTGCTCACGGCCTCGGCGCAGGCCCGCCTGGCGCGGCGTGCACTCGAGGTGCACGGCAGCGATTCGGCGAGTGCGCTGGCGGCCACCAGGGACCAGGTGCTGCGCCGGGATGCGGACGACTCGACCGTCGTGGAGTTCCACCAGGCGGCCTCGGGTGTGGTCACGGTCGACTCGACCGAGCTGGACCTGGCGGGCACCGTGGCGGCGGTACTGGCCGTGGTGGCCGAGCGCACCGGGGTGCGTCCGTGAACGACGCCCGCGGTCCTGGTCCGTTCGGACCTGCATGGGGTCGCTGGCTCGGGCGGTTCGTCGCGCGGGTGATGTGGAACACGCACGTGGTGGGCGCCGACCGGGTGCCGCGGACCGGGCCCGTCGTGCTGGCGGCCAACCATCAGCATGTGCTGGACGGCCCGCTGTTCATCGGCGTCGCGCCCCGGCCGCTGCACATCTTCGTCAAGGAGGAGATGTTCACCGGACCTCTGGGCCCGCTGTTCAGGGCCACGGGGCAGATCCGGACCGACCGTTCGAACGGCCGGTCGGCGCTGGTCGACGGTCTGGCGGTGCTGCGGCGGGGTGGAGCAGTCGGCATCTTCCCCGAGGGGAGCCGGGGCGACGGCGCGGTCGACAGCGCACGCGCCGGTGTCGCCTGGCTCGCGGTGCACGGCGGCGCACCCGTGGTGCCGGTCGCGATCTGCGGGACGCGCGCTCCCGGCGGTTCCACGGGCCGTCTGCCCCCGCTGCGGCGGAGGTTTCTCATCGAGTTCGGCGAGCCGCTCGTCGTCGCCTCCGAAGGGTTGCCGCGCAGGCAGGCGATCCTTGAGGGGACCGAGCAGATCCGTCTCGCGATGGCCGATCTGGTCGAGGCAGCGGCGGCTCGCCACGCTCTGGTCCCGCGGGGGGCCGTCGGCCAGGGACAATGATCGGGTGACCGACACCTTGCCGCCCCCCACGCCCGACGACGAGGCGCGCGAACGCGCCCTGCTGGCAGGCCTGGCGGAGTACGAGCTCGAGGACGACGACCGCGCGCTGCTCGACGGCGGGCCGGACGACCAGGAGGTCGCGGGACCGGCTCCCGTCAAGCCCGTGCTGGCGGTGGTCGGCCGGCCCAACGTCGGCAAGTCGACCTTGGTGAACCGGGTCCTGGGTCGCCGTGAGGCGGTCGTGCAGGACACGCCCGGGGTGACCCGGGACCGGGTGAGCTATCCGGCCGAGTGGTCGGGCCGCGAGTTCACGGTGGTGGACACCGGCGGCTGGGAGGTCGACGTCGCGGGCCTGGACGCCCGGGTCGCGCAGCAGGCCGAGGTGGCCGTCGAGCTGGCGGACGCCGTGCTGCTGGTGGTCGATGCGACCGTCGGGACCACGGACACCGATGAGCAGGTGGTCCGGATGCTGCGGCGTGCGGGCAAGCCCGTCGTGCTGGCCGCGAACAAGGTCGACGGCCCGGGCACCGAGGCCGACGCCGCGACGCTGTGGGCGCTGGGTCTGGGCGAGCCGCATGCGATCTCGGCGCTGCACGGGCGCGGGGTGGGCGATCTGCTGGACGCCGCGATGCGTGCCCTGCCGCGCGAGTCGGCCCGCGGGACGGCGTTGCCGGACGGGCCACGGCGGGTGGCGCTGGTGGGCCGCCCGAACGTGGGCAAGTCGTCGATGCTGAACAAGCTGGTGGGTTCGGAGCGCGTCGTCGTCGATGCGATCGCGGGAACCACGCGTGACCCGGTCGACGAGCTCGTGGTGCTGCGCGGTGAGCCGTGGGTGTTCGTCGACACGGCGGGGATCCGGCGCCGGGTGCACCAGACCTCGGGCGCCGACTTCTACGCCTCGTTGCGCACCCAGGCCGCGATCGAGAAGGCCGAGGTGGCGGTGGTGCTGGTCGACGCCTCCACGAGCCTGACCGAGCAGGACACCCGGGTCATCACCCAGGTGGTGGAGGCCGGTCGCGCGCTGGTGATCGCGTACAACAAGTGGGACCTGATGGACGAGGACCGCCGTCCGTTCCTCGAGCGCGAGATCGAGCAGGACCTGGTCCAGGTGCAGTGGGCGCCGCGGGTCAACGTCTCGGCCAAGACCGGCTGGCACACCGACCGGCTGGTGCCCGCGCTCACGACGGCCCTGGAGTCGTGGGACACCCGGGTCTCGACGGGCCGGCTCAACGCGTTCCTGGGCGAGCTGGTGGCGGCGCACCCGCATCCGCTGCGTGGTGGCAAGCAGCCTCGCATCCTGTTCGCGACGCAGGCCTCGACGCGTCCGCCGCGGTTCGTCATCTTCGCGACGGGGTTCCTGGAGGCGGGGTACCGGCGGTTCATCGAGCGCCGGCTGCGTGAGACGTTCGGGTTCGTCGGCTCGCCCATCGAGATCAGCGTGCGGGTGCGGGAGAAGCGCCGGCGCTGAGGGCGAGGCGTCCGAACGAGGCCCCCAGATACCCCCTGGGGTATAGGGTCACGATCATGATGCGACGTCTGGGTGCACTCGTGGTGGCCCTCGTGACCGGTGCCTTCCTGCTCGCCGCCTGCAGCTCGGGATCGGGCGGCAAGACCCTGGGGGTCGATGACTTCGCGACCCTCGTGGCGAGCGACGGCGTGGTGCTCCTCGATGTGCGCACACCCGAGGAGTTCACGGCCGGGCACCTCGCCGGCGCCCAGAACATCGACGTCGAGTCTGGCGACTTCGCGACCCGGATCGCCGACCTCGACACCGCGGCGACGTACGCGGTGTACTGCCGGTCCGGCAACCGTTCGGCGACCGCCATGGCGGCCATGCAGGATGCCGGGTTCACGAACGTCTCCGACCTGTCCGGCGGCATCACCGCGTGGTCCCAGGCGGGGCAGCCGGTCGTGACCGACTGAGGCACCGCGCGCGCCCGCGGCTTGGTCGGTCGCGGTTCGGGCGACATACTTAGGTAATGCTTACCTCTGTCGATGCGATCCGTGATGCCCGGCCCGGGTACCGGCCCTACCGGCTGCGCATCGGCGGGGTCCGGGCGCTCACCCCGCACTTCCGGCAGCTCACGCTCCTCGGCGACGACCTGTCGACCTTCGGCACCGACGGGCTCGACCAGCGGATCAAGCTCCTGGTGCCGTTCGACGACGGCACTACCTGCGTGCTCGACGAACCTTCCTGGTACCAGAGCTGGCGCGCTCTGCCGACCGAACGGCGCAACCCCATCCGCACCCTCACCGTGCGGGCCATCCGCCCCTGGGCGAACGAGCTCGACATCGTCGTCGCCTCCCACGGCGCGCTCGGGCCGCTGGGGCGATGGCTGCAGCGGGTGCGGCCCGGCGACGAGGTCGTCGTCGTCGGACCGGATGCGCGGAGCCTCGACTGCGGGCAGGGGATCGACTTCCGCCCAGGACCGGCCGAACGGATCGTGCTGCTGGGCGATGAGACCGCGGCCCCGGCAGTGGCCGCGATCTGCGAACGGCTGCCCGCGTGGCGCCGTGCCCTGGCGCTCGTCGAGGTCCCGACCGCGGGTGACCGGCTGCCCGTCGAGCACGGGGAGCACGTCGACCTGCGCTGGCTGCCGCGGCCCCACGGCCCGGTCGGCAGTCGTCTGGTCCCCGCCGTGCGTGCGCTGCTCGACCGTGCCGGGCACCAGATCGCGGGCGCCCGGGCACCCCGGGCGCAGCCGGTCCCCGAGGTGGACGTCGACACCGAGCTGCTGTGGGAGGTGCCGAGCGCCGGCGCCAGCGCCCAGCTCTACGTCTGGCTCGCCGCGGAGGCCGCCGTCGTGAAGTCGCTGCGCCGGGTCCTGGTGAACCAGCACGGGCTGGACCGCCGGGCGGTGGCGTTCATGGGCTACTGGCGGCACGGCGTCGCCGAGCGTTCGGAGTGAGCCTCGCGGTCGCGCCGGTGCGGGCGGACCGCGCCCGGGGCCGGGTCCGGCGGGCGGGCTCGCTGGGGCTCCTGCTGGTGCTGCTGCTCGTCGTGGTCGCGGCAAGCCTCGCGCTCGGGTCGCGGACCATCGCGCCGGGGCAGGTGCTCGCGGCGCTGGTGCACCCGGTGGCCGGGGACGTCGACCACGCGGTGGTGCGGGACCTGCGCGTCCCGCGCACCGTCCTCGGGCTGCTGGCCGGGCTCGGGCTCGGCGCGGCCGGTGCGCTCATGCAGGGGGTGACCCGCAACCCGCTCGCGGACCCGGGGCTGCTGGGGGTGGGCTCGGGTGCGTCGTTGGCCGTGGTCGTGGCGATCACCTGGTTCGGTGTCACGGCGCCGTCCGGGTACATCTGGTTCGCGCTCCTCGGGGCCGCGGCCGCGACGCTCCTGGTCTACGGGCTGGCCGGCCGGGGGTCGGCGCCCAGCCCGGTGACCCTAGCGATCACCGGAACGGCCACCACGGCCGTGCTCACCTCGCTCATCACCGTCGTGCTGCTCACCGACGCAGCGACCTTGCAGCAGTACCGGTTCTGGTCGGTCGGCTCGCTGGCGGGCCGGGACCTGGCCGCCGCGGGTGCGCTGTGGCCGTACCTGCTGGCCGGGCTGCTGCTCGCCTTCGGGGTCGGCCGGTCGGTCGACCTGCTGGCGCTGGGGGATGACGTGGCCACCGGGCTGGGCGTCCGGGCGGGCCGGGCGCGGCTGGTCGCCGGGGGAGCCGTCGTGCTGCTGGCGGGGACGGCGACCGCGCTGGCGGGACCGCTGCTGCTGGTCGGGCTCGTGGTCCCGCACCTGGTGCGCCCGCTCGCGGGCCTCGCGCAGCGGTGGGTGCTGGCCTTCTCGGTGGTGGGCGGCGCGATCCTCGTCGTCGCCGCCGATGTGGTGGGGCGCCTCATCGCCCGCCCGGCCGAGGTCGAGGCCGGGATCGTCGCGGCCTTCCTCGGGGCGCCCGTGCTCATCGCGCTCGTGCGGCGCACGCGGCTGGTGTGAGCGCCGTGGTGGACAGGCGGGTCGAGGTGGGCGGCGCGGCGGCGGGGCCGGTCGTGTCCGGTGCGGTGGTGTCCGGAGCGGTGGCCGGTGATGCGGAGGCCGGTGGCGGTGCGCGGACGGGCGGGGTCGCCGTGGTCCGGGCCGGCCGTGCGGCACGCCGTCGCCGGTCGGGGTTGGTGGTGCTGGGGCTCGTGGGGCTCGTGCTGCTGCTCGTCGGGGCCGGTCTGAGCCTGGGTGCCGTCCGTCTCGGGCCGGGCGCCGTGGTCGAGGCCCTCCTGGGGCACGGGCCGGGCAGCTTCGTGGTGCTCCAGCTGCGGGCGCCGCGGGTGGTCGCCGGGCTGCTCGTCGGGCTTGCGTTCGGCGTCGCGGGCGCGGCGTTCCAGTCGGTGCTGCGCAATCCGCTGGCCAGTCCGGACATCCTCGGGATCAGCGGCGGGGCGAGCGCTGCGGGTGCCGCAGCCATCCTGCTGGCGGGGTGGAGCGGGCCGCGGGTGGCGGCGGCGGCCCTGGTCGGGGCGCTGGTGGTGGCCACGGGGGTCGCGGTCGCGTCGTGGAAGCGGGGGCTGTCGGGGGAGCGGTTCGTGCTCGTCGGCGTGGCAGCGTCGCTGCTGGTGCAGGCCGTCACGGGCTACCTGCTCACGCGCGCCGATGTGCGCGACGTGCCGGCGGCCCTGGTCTGGATGGTGGGATCGACCGGTGCGGCGCGCTGGCCCCAGCTGGCCGTGCTCGCCGTGGCCTGCGCCGTGCTGCTGCCGGCCCTGGCGGTGGCGGGTCGCCGGCTGCCGGTGCTGGCGTTGGGCGACGATCTGGCACGCGGACTGGGCGCCGCGCCCACGCCGGCACGGGTCGCGGTGCTGGCCGCTGCCGTGGGCCTCATCGCGGTCGGGACGGCGACGACCGGCCCGATCGCCTTCGTGGCCTTCGTGTCCGGGCCGATCGCACGGCGGGCCAGCGGTACGGCCGGTGCCGGGCTCACAGCCGCGGCGCTCACCGGCGCGGCGCTGGTGCTCGCGGGTGATCTCGTGGCGCAGCACCTGCTGGGCGACCTTCCGGTCGGGGTGGTCACCGCGCTGGTCGGTGGGCCGGTGCTGTGGTGGTTGCTGTCACGGACGGGAGGAACCCGATGGGCCGGTTGAGTGCCGAGCACGTGAGCTTCGGCTACGACGGTGTGACGGTGGTGCACGACGTCTCGCTCACGCTGGCCGAGGGCGAGATGACGGTGGTGGTGGGGCCGAACGCGTGCGGTAAGTCGACGCTGCTGCGGGGTCTGGCCAGGTTGCTGACGCCGACGGCGGGCCGGGTGCTGCTGGACGGCGTCCCGATCGACTCGATCGGCTCACGCCGCCTCGCGCAACGGGTGGGGGTGCTGCCGCAGCAGGCGACCGCGCCGGGCGGGCTCACGGTCGCCGAGCTGGTGGGACGCGGGCGGGCGCCGCACCACGGGTTCTTCGGACGCTGGAGCGCGGCCGATGACGAGGTGGTGGCGCGTGTCCTGGCCG
>JAHIJU010000154.1 GCA_018898235.1 Actinomycetota bacterium
CGCTGGTGAGTGCCTCCAGGTGCTTCTCCCACCGTCGGTAGAGGGCCGGACGTGTACGTGACTGGGGGAAGGCTTCTACGAAGTGCTCACGAAACTGGTCCTTCGTGACCGTGTGCCTGCCAAGAGGTAGCCAGCCGTTCGCCCCCAACACAGCGCCCCCTCCGTTGAGTCTGCATCCTGCCACCAACAGTCGCTCCCGGGGGAGGGTGAACGTTCGCGGCTGAGGTCAGGTCGACGTCTCACACGGGGTCTCACGGAACGGCGAGCACGGACCATCACCGAGGCGCACAACGGGACCCGTCCGGCCGCACCAGCGGGCATGAAGCGACACGCGCCCGAACGCACCGGGCCAGGCCCGAGCGAACTACGGATCAGAAGGTTGGGGTTTCGAGTACCTCCGGGCGCACTCGTTGAGACAGCGACGACAGAGCCCTGAACTGCGGAAACGCGGAGCGGGGCTCTTGTCGTTGGGGTGACCGATCGGGCGACGAGGCCCACCGGGAGCGAACGCCGCGCAGATCCAGGTCGAGTCGATGATCGAGCCCCGCGCGCTCCTCATGAGCCTGATGGGCGAGCTCCGCGGCAACTCAGCACGCCGGTGGCGCTGCGTTCGTCCCGGTGCGTCTGTCGGCCCGCCATGGTCGCCAGGTCGTCGACCGAAGCACCGGCCGGCGGTCCGGCGCTATCTGCAATCGTCGGCCGGCTCCACCCCCAGGATGGGCGACTCTCCCTGCGCTTGGAGCACGACGCATGACCCGATCGTCGGTTCCGAACCGTCCAACGCACCCGACCAGCAGAGGGAGTCGCGATCGCTCTTGTCGCCGTAGGTACTGCCGGCGTCCGTTGTGTCGCGTAGGCATACCTCGGCCGATTGTTCGCCGAGTTGGCGAACCGAAGTGACTACGCCTCGACTGCGAGCGATGGCTGGGTTGCACGAGGTCAGGAGCGTGGCGGCCAGCACGGCTCCGACAACAGCACCTGATCTCCGGTCGTTCAGCACCAAGCCCATGACCGGATCATCTCCCAGTGCGTCCATGCGGCGCGGTTGCTCAGCCGCGCCATGGTGTCGGCGACGATGGGGTCGTGCTGCACAAGAGGCTTACGGGTGTCTGCCTGGCAGGGCGTCTGACGCGGGGCGACGTGGTTCGAGATGGGGGACATCGGTGACTGGCGCGGCGGCGAGCAAGCGGTCATCGAGCCAACGACCACGCCCGGTCGCTGCGGCGGTGGCCGAGGCGAAGGAGCCTGTGACGTCACTGTCGAGGCTCGCCGAGCTGGCGGGGCACTCGTCCGCGCGGGTCCGGGATGCAGTTGCCCTGAACCCGTCGACCGACGACGCGACGCTGCTGCGACTCGCCTATGACGACAGAGCCGAGGTGCGCATCGGTGCCGCGGTGACGGGAGGGTCGCGTCCGGCGTTGGAGGGTGACCTGGCGGCTTCGCCGGACAAGTGGGTGCGGGCGATCCTCGCGCACGCCTACGCGGCGGCCCCGCACTTGCAGCTGCTACGCCCCACCCAGGAGCGGCTGACTGAGGACTCCTTCTACGAGGTGCGGGAGCGGATCGCCGAGACCACCGCTCACCGTGACCTGTTCGAACGTCTCCTGGCCGACCCGGACCCGAGAGTGCGGGGAAGGTGCGGTTCAAACCCGCGCGCTCTTCGGACCGACATGGATCGGCTGCTCGGCGACCGGCACCTAGAGGCGCGGCGCGTCGCCGTCACCTTCGGCGCCCTCTTCCCGGACGAGGAGCAGACACTGCGCGCGGCGCAGGACCGTTCCGCCGAGGTGCGATGGGCCGTGCTGTTTCGCGCAGGTGCGCCGCGCTCGGTTGCGATCGCGTTGGCCGACGACCCCGACGAGTCGGTCCGCGACCACGCCCGGAGTGCTGTCCGCGACCGGGGAGGAGTCTGGGAGCCGCTCGGCGAGGCCGAGGCGTTGGCCGAGCGCGGGGGTCTTGCCGCCGCCGGGCTGACCTTCGACGGCGAACATCGGGGCTGACGGCGGGCGCTCCTGCTCAGTTCGGGTCTGGCCCGAACGAGCGGTTCAGGGAGTGGTGGAGACGGCCTACATCGGAGCACCCATCGCCCAGCGATGCGAGGTAGCGGGCTCCGTCGAGCGGATGGAAGCCCGTCACCCCGTCGTGCTGCTCCGACTGCCGTGGGCTGCCGTCTCGGCCGTCGGCATGGGACCGGATGGGTTGATCACCATCTCGACGGCGATGCGCAGTGTGGTGCCCTCCCCCGCGCGCCGGGCTCGGCCCTCTGCGGGAGACGCCCGAGATCTGCTGCGGGACACCGGCCGACACGCCCACTGACGCCCTCCACGAGTGAGGTGGGCCCGAAGTCCCTGTGCCGCCACACAGGCCACTCACTAACATCTGACACATGTCCGATCTGACATATGTCAGATCGACCGGATGCGTGATTCAGCGACGTGAAGCCGAAGCGTGCGTCCGACAGCGTCCCGCGACGACGCGGGGCGCCCGGCTGAGAGGGGAAGTTCGTGAGCGAACAGTTCGATGCCGAGTACGACATCGTTGTCGTCGGGGCCGGCGCATCCGGTCTGTCGGCAGCCGCTGAGGCGGCGAAGAACGGGAACACCGTTGCCGTTCTGGAGAAGCTCGACCACGTCGGCGGCCAGGGCCAGTTCGTCGAGGGCTCGACCGCGTTCGAGTCGGACGAGCAGAAGAAGCGTGGCATCACGGTGACGAAGGAGCAGGGCTTCAACGCCCTGATGGCCGAGTCCCAGTGGCGGGGCAATGCCGATGTGGTGTCCGCCTTCGTGCACAACGCGGCGACGACGATCAAGAAGCTGACCGAGATGGGCGCGGAGTGGGAGCACGTCACCATCTACGCGTACGAGCAGGAGTCCGAGCTCATGACGATGCACTGGGCGAAGGGTGAGGGCGCCCGGATCATCGAGCTCATGGACAAGGCCGCTCGCGACAACGGTGCCGAGATCTTCCTGTCCACGGCGGCCCAGACCCTGATCACCGAGCATGGGCGCGTCGTCGGCATCGAGGCGAAGGACGCCGACGGGCAGACGCTGCGGCTCGGTGCCAAGGGTGTGATCCTGGCGGGCGGCGGCTACGCGTCCTCGGCCGAGATGCGGGAGAAGCACTCGTGGTACGGCGCGAACTCGCGGAACTTCCAGGTCCTCGGGAGCCCGGGCAACACCGGTGACGGCCTGAACATGGCCGTCAAGGCCGGCGGTGCCACCGCGAAGACGGGCGCGATCCTGCTGATGCCGGTGGCGAAGGGCAAGACGATCACCTCGCACGTCTCCGGCGCCGGCTCCCAGCCGTACCTCTGGGTGAACACGTCAGGACACCGGTTCACCAACGAGGTCGTCGCCATGAACTTCTCGGATGCGGCGAACGTCATCGCCCAGTGCGACCAGGCCGTGGCGTACACGATCTTCGACCAGGCGACCAAGGAGCACCTGGAGACCGACGGGTCCGACATCAGCCTGGGCACCTTCATCCCGTACCACGCCACGCTGGACAAGATCGACGCCGAGCTCGAGCACGACCTCGCCACCGACACCGCAGCGAAGGCCGACACCATCGAGCAGCTCGCAGCTGCGATCGACGTGGACCCGAACGAGCTGGCCGCGACGGTCGCCCGCTACAACGAGATGGTCGCGGCAGGTGGCGACGACGACTTCTACAAGCCGGCCAAGTACCTGTTCGCCGTCGACAAGGCGCCGTTCTACGCGGTCAAGATGGTGGCCGGCATCCTGGTCTCGGTC
>JAHIJU010000155.1 GCA_018898235.1 Actinomycetota bacterium
GGACCTCGTGCAGCTGCACTGCCCGCCGACCTCCGTGCTGCTGGCCGACGAGACCTACGACGCGCTGGACGTCCTGGTCGACGAGGGGCGGATCGCCGCCTACGGCGCCTCGGTCGAGACGGTCGAGGAGGCGCTCGCCGTGATCGCGCGGCCGAACGTCGCGAGCGTGCAGATCATCTGCAACGTGTTCCGGCGCAAACCGCTCGAGCAGGTGCTGCCGGCCGCGGCAGCCGCCGGGGTCGCCATCATCGTCCGCGTGCCGTTGGCCTCGGGGCTGCTGTCCGGCCGGTACGACGAGACGACGACCTTCGCGGCCGATGACCACCGCACGTTCAACCGGCACGGCGAGGCGTTCGACGTGGGCGAGACGTTCTCCGGCGTCCCGTTCGAGGTGGGTGTCGCGGCCGCACGCGAGGTGGCGGCGCTCACCCCCGTCGGTGCCGCGACGTCCCAGCTCGCGCTGCGCTGGCTGATCGACCAGCCGGGGGTGAGCGCCGTGATCCCGGGTGCGCGCACACCCGCGCAGGCGCGCTCCAACGCGGCCGCCGAACAGCTCGCCCCGCTGGACGCGCCGACCCTGGCCGCCCTGGCCGCGATCTACGACGACCGCATCCGCCCCCACGTACACACCCGCTGGTAGCCCCACCCCCCCGCTGCCGCCCCCGCCCCTGCGCTGCGCCCCCGCGCCCCACTCCCCGCGCTGCGCAGATTCCGAGCCTGAGCAGCCTCGGAGCCTGCCCGGCCTCGGAATCTTCCGGAAGTCGGGGACCGCGCGAACGTTGGGGGGCCGCGCAGGCGTGGGGAGAGCGCGGATTCCGAGCCTGAGCAGGGTCGGAACCTGCCCAGCCTCGGAGAACGTGCGGGTGTGGGGCGTGGGGGCAGCGGGCGGGGGGCGAGGGGGGTAGGGGGGTCAGCCTTGGCCGAGTTGTCGGGGCTCGGAAGGGGTGGGGGCGGGGAGGCCGGGCACCTCGTCGCGGACGGACACCTCGACCTGGTGCGTGAACTGCTGCGGCGCCGGTCCGAAGGCAGTGCGGGCGCCGTCGACCACCGAGCGCCCGAGCGCCCGTCCGCCGATCGCGCCGATCGCCGCCCCGACCCCGAACGGCATCAGCCGGCCGACGGCCAGCCCGGTCTGCTTGGCCGCCTGGTTGCGGACCAGTCGCCGGGTGAGCGTGGTGTTGACCTTGCGCACGGTGGTCATCGGCATCCGGGTGAGCAGCACCCGGCCGATGTGCAGCCCGGAGATCTCGGCGGCGTCGGACACCGCGCGGGCCCCGGAGTCGCCCAGGATCGTGGCCAGGAGCAGCGCCCGACGCCGTTCGGTGTCCTGGACGGCGATGCCGTGCACCGACGCGACGGCCAGCGAGAACGCCGCCGAGGCACCGAAGAAGGTCGCGACGTCGCTCGTCGTCAGCGCGAGGGCGACCCCGGTGCCGACGGCGGGCAGGGCGGCGGCGGCTCCGACGGCGGCTCCGGTCCCGGCGACGACGAGCAGGTACTCCTGCTCCAGCATCCGCACGATCTGCTCGGGTGAGGCGTGCGGGTTGCGTCGCCGCAGCGTCGCCACATGGGCCTCGATGGTCGATGACGGGATCGAGACCGCCTTGTCGAGCGCCTCGGTGAGCAGTCGGGGCATGGGCTCAGCTCTCGCCGGCCACGGTGAAGGTCGTGGTCGCGCCCGTGGTGAGCGTGCGGCCGACGGTGCAGTGCTCGGCGATCGCGCGGTGCAGGATCACCAGCAGCTTCTCGCGTTCCGCCTGGTCGAGGCCCGACAGGTCGACGGTGAGCTCATCGGCGAGGGCCTCGTAGCGGTCCTCGGGTCGCAGCGCCATGCCGCCCACCCGGATGGTCGCGGCGTAGTCCGGGCCGAGCCGGCGGGCCAGCGGGGCGTCCGAGGTGAGCCCGCTGCACCCGGCGAGGGCGATCTTGAGCAGCTCACCGGGGCTGAACGCACCCTCGTCGCCGACGGAGCCGATCTGCACCGTGGCGCCGCGTGAGCTGTGGCCGATGTAGCGGCGGGTGCCGGTGCGTTCGATCCACAGCTGCGTCTCGCCGGCGTTCGCGAACGGGTCCTGGGGAGCGGTGGCTTCGTCGGTCATATCGCGATCCTCGCATGCGGGAGTGTGGGTTGCGTCGTCGCGCCCGGGTGGGCCGGACGGGCCCTCGACAGAGGCTGAACGGGTGTTTAGCATGCTGATCATGCGTTCAGGTGGGTCCTCCCCGGAAGCCGATCTCACCGCCCGGGCCCGGATCCGCGATGCCGCCCTGCGGCGCTTCGCCACCGACGGCTTCGGCGCACCGGTGCGCCTGGTCGCGGCCGACGCCGGGGTGAGCCCGGCACTCGTGATCCACCACTTCGGGTCCAAGGAAGGGCTGCGCCGCGCCTGCGACGAGTACGTGCGAACCGTCATCGCCGAGGGCAAGGACCCCATGTACGCCGCGTCCGGTGCCGCACGGCGCGCCGACCTGCTCGCGATGCTGGCCGACGTCGAACGGTTCGGGGTTCCCACGCTCTACCTGCTCAAGGCGTTCCAGGCCGGCGGCGACCTGGCCCGCGAGCTGATCGAGGACATGGTCGAGCTGACCCGCAGCACCCTCGACGACGGGGTGCGGGCCGGGACCATCCGGCCTTCACGGGACGCGGATGCCCGGGCGCGCTACCTCGTGATGCTCTCGGTGGGTTCCCTCGTCGCCGACCAGGCGCTGCACCCCAGCGACCCCGCCGACCCGGGCGCCTTCGTGCGGGAGTACATGTCCCGGTCGGCGCTGCCCTCGGCCGAGCTGTTCACCGAGGGGCTGCTCATCGACCGCACGATGCTCGACGCCGTCGCCGCGACCTGGCCCGGCCTGGCGCCGGACCCCGAGCCCGCGCCGGACCCCGGCCTCGCCCCGGACCCCGACCCCGCGCCGGAACCGGACCCGACCCCCCGCACCTCCGACGATCCCGGGACGACACCATGACCGCACCTGCCATCCAGATCGACGGCCTGCACAAGAGCTTCGGCCGGGTGCACGCCCTCGACGGCCTCGACCTGCGGGTCGAACCCGGCCAGGTGGCCGGATTCCTCGGACCCAACGGGGCCGGCAAGTCGACCACCATCCGCGTGCTGCTCGGCATGCTCCGCCCCGATGCGGGGACCGTCCGGCTGTTCGGCGGCGACCCGTGGGCCGATGCCGTCGCGCTGCACCGGTCCCTGGCCTACGTGCCCGGTGAGGTGGCGCTGTGGCCCGCGCTCACCGGGGGCGAGACCGTCGACCTGCTGCTGCACCTGCGCGGGGTGCGGCCCGACCCGGCCCGGCGGGAGGCGATGCTGCGGCGGTTCGAGCTCGACCCGACGAAGCGGGCCGCCACC
>JAHIJU010000156.1 GCA_018898235.1 Actinomycetota bacterium
CGGTCTGAACGTGCAGCACCGCCTCCGCGCCCGTCACCGCAGCACCGGTATGCGCAATTAGGTTTCGACTTGCGAACAACTTCTGAACGCGCTTGGAAAGATCAATGTGTCCCTGACCTAGCCCCTCGGCTGCCCCAGCTCCGACAAAGACGGGCAGTGCTTTGAGGAACAACCCGTGAACCGACATCGACCAGTCCCTAGGGTGACCCAGCAACAAATCGAGCGCCGACGCCTGGTCGGAGGTCCTAGCGAGCGACCTCAACAGCCGTTTCGTGCGCAACTCGACGCCGATGGCGGCCATTAAGACCGAGCGTTCCGGCGCAGCCGGGAAGTCCGCCTCTACTAAGTGCCTCGCTTCAACCAGCAGCATCTCGTCCGCCGCGGGCGGTCCCTCCTTGAGGTGCCTGGCAACCCGTTCGAGGCTCGCATCGTTGAGCACCGACTCCGCGGCCAGCACGCGTATGCTCCCCGCGCTGCCCAACATGACTCCGAAGGCCATCGACGCATCGAGGTCGACGAGGCCAGCCAGATTGAGCACCCGTGGGTACTTCCCTCGTGGCTCGATCCAGCGCTGGTCTACATCCAGATTAAGGCGAGCGCAGAGTTCGTCGACGAGTTCGACTGCCTTCTCCCGCAATTCCCACAGCAATTGGTCGTGGAGGTCTTTCTGTCCCGACGCCGACGACGCGAACCCCTCAGCAGAAAGCGCCGATGTAGCGTTCACTGCAACCCGCACGATCCGAACCGTCGCCAAATTGTCGGACTGCTCGATTACCGCAGCGCTCGGGGTGTACTCCCGGGGGTCGGGGGGGCCGGATTGAGTGAACGGACCGCTCACCGCGGAGATCACAAACGCATCTGGTCCCGCTGGGAAGTCAATGCGGAACCTCTCCTCTCCGCGCGAGACCGTGACGCTGCGCCCCAAGACCTCGGGATCAACGACTATTCCATCTACTTCGACGTAGAACTCCGCACCGATAAGAGCCACGACGGACACTCTTCCACACCGGGGCGCCGCATCACGCGGTGCGCACCTCCGCCCGAGAGGGTCGCTTGAGAACTTGTCGGGTTGGCGGCCCGCGACGCCTCGGTGGCTGGCGGCCGGTGTCGCGCCCGATGCCGGAGGCAGACCAGCACGTGGTCGCCGCATCGACGCCCGATCGGCCGAGCAGCGGGCTCGCGGTGGGAACTGGTCACTCGGGAGAGGGCGAGCGGCGTGTCTGACGTCCCAACTGACCAGGTGCCGCGGATCGGGTTCCGGGCCGCACCTAGCGAAGCGCGCGGGTGAGTTCTCGGGCCTGTCCAGTGCGTTCGGACTCGAAGGCTGGAGCCGTCACCGCAACCGGGGGGCTTCGATCCCTTGCCGCGACCGCCCGCCCTTTGAGTGCAGTGCGCATGGTCGCAAGAGTCTGCGTTCCGTTGGGCGGGAGGGGTGCCCCTGAGCGGCTGGCCGAGGGCGTCTAGATGTACCCGCCGCCCTCCCTGGATTCCAGGTGCGGCGAGGCCTGCCGCCGGGCACCATCAGGGAACCGAACCACCGCACCGCTCCGCGAGCCGACGAAGGAGCAGTCGAACGGCCGTTGAGATGTTCCCGCTCACCCGACTGCGCTGCCGTCGCCCTGCATGGACGGCCTGATCACTCGCCGATGCTTCGCGAAGTGACCCGCGGAGTCATTGACGATACGGTAGGAGTGGGAAGAGGAGACGTCGACGGTGGGGCAGCACCACAGAACCAGACTCGTGCAACCCGAGTAGGCGCCTCACCCGGACGAGCGAATGCCGCGGGACCGTATGTCCTCGCCCGGTACGCTGACCGCGGGCGCTGCGTCCCTTGCCACCGAACAACCCGCGCCCGGCGCGCGGCAGGCGCCAGCGCCGTACGAGCTGCGTTGCTACTTCAGGCCAAGACGCGGCAGCTCCGCCGTCGCCCCGTCACCTGCCGCCCGTCGCAGCGTCGCGTCCCCGGCTCTCCGATGCGAGGCGAACTGCTTCCTGAATATCGGCCGCCCAGCGCATCACGATCGCGTTGGCTTCGTCGATTAGCGCATCCGCTTCCGCGCCCTCTGCTGCCGCGCACTTCCAGTTCGCGTCTACATACGGAATCTGCGCGATGAACTCCGATGAGGACAGCATCCCTCGCTCCGCAAACTCCTCGTTCTCGAGGATCACTCGCACGGCGTCATCGATCTTCTCCCGGAGCTCGACGAGGAGGCCAACGAGCGCCGGCCGATTGGCCGCAGTGGTGACAGCTGAACGGATGATCGGATCGAGTTCTAGTGTTGCCTTCGAATAGGTCTGCGCGTGGGATAATCGTTGGTGGACCTTTGGAAGTGCGGCGGCACCCTGCTGACGGTAAGTTGCCAGTGCCTGGCTCTGCGGCCGATTGGCCTTGCGCAGGCGCTCGCGCCGTGCTGCGTACGCATCCATCTCGGCCCTGAAAGAAGCAGCGTCAATCTCATCGACCTGGACTGCCTCGAGCCATCCGGGCCAGAGCTCGTCTGCCTTGACGAGAAGGTCGCCAAGTTCCTCGTGATCCTGCTCGGCGGGCTTGGGATCCTCGCTTTGTAGGCGGCTCTCCCTTTCCAAGCGTGCAACCTTGATCGACTCGGTTAGGGCCAGGATGCGACGCGCGGCACGGTTTACTGCTTCACGGTACTCGGCCGAGTCGTCGCCCACTAGGCGCAGCACTGACCAGTCCTCATACTGCCGCTCCGAGACCGTGGCGATCAGCTGATCTGGATTTTCCGCCGTATAGGTCGAGACGGGTGCGAAGAGGATAGGCAGCAGGAGGCGACGTTCCCCGTCTCTCCCCTCCTTCGCCAGAAAGGTGAGAAGTTCAGCCCGACACTCTTTGCGCGTGAAATAGTTCGGCGTAATGATCGCAATGAGCAGTGCAGCTTCGTCCAGGCCGATATCGATCACGTGGCGCCAGCGGTCCCCCCACTCGAGGGATGTGCGATCAGAGAAGATCTCTGGCGGTTCGGTCGACAGCAGATCGAGTTCGGCGCGCAGGTGCTCAAGGAGGCAAAGGACGCGGCCACGGGACCCGGCATCATCTCGATGCGCGTAGCTCCAAAACGCATCAATGGGTGAGGTTGCCATGCAGACACTCTACGAGGGGGTTGACTGGCGACTGGTCGAGTTGCCGGCCCGCGACGCCTCGGTGGCCGGTGTCGCGCCCGATGCCGGAGGTGGACCCGCACGTGGCCGCCGCTGCCACTCCCCTCGGGCCTCCTGCCTCACGCGCAGCCGCCAGCAGTCGCCGCATCGACGCCCGATCGACCGAGCAGCGGGCTCGCGGTGGGAACTGGTCACTCGGGAGAAGGTGAGCGGCGTGTCTGACGTCCCAACTGACTAGGTGCCGCGGATCGGGTTCCAGGCTGCGCCTAGCGAAGCGCGCGGCTGAGTGCTCGGGCCTGGTCGGTGCGTTCGGACTCGAAGGCTGGAGCCATCACGGCGATCTGCGCGCCCTCGATGCCGTGCCGGGCCGCGACCGCCCGCCACTGCTCCACGCCCGCCTGGACCTCGCGCAGGATCGTGAGCGCCCGCGGTCGGTCGAGCGAGAAGGCGTCCGCCACGTCGAGGGCGGTCTCGATGTCGTCGCCGCCACCCGGGCCGACGGGGGTGGCGAAGCGCGCCGGGTCAGGATTCGGGTTGAGGTCGAACGCCGGGCTCAGCGACCAGCCCGACCGCTCCCGAAGGAATCCGTGGTTGCGCAGGTGGTTGTCGGTGTTCGAGACCATCAGGCCGAAGACAGCTCGCCGCCACAGCTCGTGCAGGTCGGCCTCCGGGCGGACGGCGACGGCACCGGACTCTTCGGCGAGCTCGGCGAACGACAGGCCGTCGGTCCGCCCACCCAGCTCCAGGAGGGACATCGCGCACAGGTAGCCGACGCGGCGCTCGCCGATGCGGTCGAACCTGTCGACGAGCAGGACGTTGCGGCCGAGGACTCGGACCAGGTCGGAGCGGGGCACCCTGATCCCGGCAGCCGCCGCCAGGTCGAGCGTGACCTTCTCCCAGGCGGGAACGTCCCACTCGTCGGCGGACACCGTCGGGAACTTGGCGATCCGCAGGATGCCGGCGGTGGTCCGCACCGCCGCCTTCGGGCGGGCGCCGCCCAGGGA
>JAHIJU010000508.1 GCA_018898235.1 Actinomycetota bacterium
CGGCAAGAACCAAGAGACGGGGGAGTGGCTGCCGGGCTGTTCGCTGCACCGGAGACCGATCCTTCTCCGGATCACGTGGCCCAAGTTCAACGCGACGCTCCCGGACACCTCGACGGTGGAGTTGTATGACGACAGCCTTGAACGCTTGTACTCAGGCGGGAACGGGATGTTCGAAGGTAAGTACCCGTCGCGAGACGTCGCGATCATCCCCGTGACGCCCGAGTTGCTGCCCTACACTCGTGGGCGGGCTTACCGCCTCGACACCAGCGGGGAGGTGGAGCTCCGCATCACCGACACCGTCTACATCGTGGGGTATCCGGACAACGCGCGGCTTCTGTCGGGGGCCCCACCGGTGTGGACGCGTGGCTCGGTGGCATCCGAGCCCAACTTCACTAGGGACCCCCTACTGGTGGATGCGCGGACCCGGCCGGGTCAGTCTGGTTCGCCCGTCATCGTCCACCGCCGAGAGTTCAGCCATGTCTCCGAAGGCGGATATGTGGAGTCGTTCCCCGAAGCGGCACGACTTGTCGGTGTCTACAGCGGACGAACCAGCGACGACAGTGACCTGGGGCAGGTTTGGAGCACGGAAGGAATCGTCCGAGCGATCGCCTACGGATCCCACTGGACCTGAGTTGGTCAAGGCTGGATATGCAGCAGGCTCGCCGTCCCGTTAGTGCTCGGCGGCGTCGAACAGGTCTTGCGTCAGCGTGGCCTCGGTGGGCGGGATGACCCGCAGTCCGTCGACGACGCCATCCATCTTGAGCAGATCGTCATCCCAGGTGAACAGGGTGCCCACGTGGGCTCGCACCGCGGAGGCGGAACTGACAGCGTCAGGCCCCTTGAGTTGGTGGCTGATCGCCCATTCGCCTGCGTCGGCGGCCAGGCTCGGATCGAGTTCGACCACCCGGAACGCGCCGTCGGAGATCCACGTTCGCGCTGCCGCGACGTTCGCCGCCCGCAGCACCGGCGGGACGTTCGTACCCCGTACGCCGCCGGAGCCGGATACTTCCGCGATGGTCAGGGCGGAGATGTACACCTCGAACTGACCGCGCTCCGCCGCTCGGAGCAACTGGCGCCCGGCGGCGAGCCGTTCAGGGTGGTTGTACTCACCGCCGATCAGGATGTTCACGAAGACACAGGAGTCGACGGCGACTGGGTTCCGCTCAGTCGTCACGCTGGCCCCGCACCCAGTCAACCGAGGAGATCCCGCCGGTCCAGTCGGGCCCGTAAAGGCCCACCATGTCGTCGACCCCGAGGCCGGAGCGTGGCGCCGCGATCTTGAAGCCATCCAACCTCATGTCGCGCTTCTTGCCGCCCGGCGTGCGCTGGATCAGGCCCCACGCCGTGACGCGCTGGCCGATGAGGCTGCGGGCGTCCTCCTCGATCGCGCGGCCGTAACGCAAGGTGATGGTGACGTTGGTTGCCTCGTCGACGAGGCCGAGCTCGTGTCGGTTACCACGGGAGTAGAAGCGGTCGACCTGGCCGGTAACCGCACCGAGAGACACCGGTCCACTCTCCAGCGCCCGTCGCGCGTTCCGGCAGGTTTGTGTCGTCACCAACAGCGGGTCGCTCTCACCGAACGACAACTGGATGCCGTCGACACCAGTCGTCTCGGTGACCTCCACCAGATCGGCCACGCCCTTGAGCATGTCGTCGGACCAGCCTTCGGGGGCGATCGGTGCGTTGGACAGCACAGCGAGACCGGAGATGATCCGGTCGAACTCGCGGTGGACGTCGATGTCGTTGTCCGCGCCGGGTCGAGCTGCAGTGATGATCGAGCCCAGGCGGAGCTCGCTGACGACCCACTCGCCGCGGTCGGAAGCGCGCAGCAAGTCGACGAAGCTATCGACGGCTCGCCGGAGCAGCACGACGTCAACTTGCTCCGACCGCACGTGCATCCGCACTTCGTCGTGCATCCGCTGTTCCTCCTCCCGGCGCCAGTGTTGCACCGTGCGACTCGGTAGGCCGCGACTTCACGAGATCGGTCGTCGCTCGGTCGCTGTCAGGGATCGTGCGCCAGCATAGTTCGAGTTCGTCAACGCCGAACTGGTGTGCGATGTCCTCCGCCAGCTGGAGCGTCGTAGCCCGCGAGTCAGCGGCGTCCGTCGCATCCAGCAGTTCCCCGATCACGACTTCCGTATTCGACAGCGGGGTTC
>JAHIJU010000157.1 GCA_018898235.1 Actinomycetota bacterium
CAGCACCTGCGGCAGCATCACCATGATGGCGCCCTGGATCGCCTGGGCCTGGGTGCTCGACACCGTCGAGATCAGCACGCCGAGCCCGAGCACGACGAGCAGGAACAGCACAGCACCCAGGGCGAACACCGCGACGGAGCCGCGGAACGGCACGTCGAAGATCACCACGCCGAGCACGGTGATGAGGGCCATGTCGAGCGCACCGACGGCGAAGTAGGGCGCGATCTTGCCGACGATGACGTCGACCGGCCGCAGCGGCATGACGGCGAGCTGGGCGAGCGTGCCCGCCGCGCGCTCACGCACCATGCCGATGCTCGTGATGATCGTGCCGATGAACGCCAGCACGAGGCCGACGAGCGCGGGCACCATCACCCACGACGTCTCGAGGTCCGGGTTGAACAGCACCTGGACGTCGACCTTGGCGCCGGCGCGGGCCAGGGCGCTCTGCGCGGCCTGGGCGGCGAACAGCGACGACCCGTCGAGGTAGGCGGTCACCGGGGTGGTCGAGGTGTCGAGCACGACATCGGCCACGTTGTCCCGCACGAGGTCCTGGGCGGCGGTGCCGCTCGTGCCCGGTTCGGTGCGCACCACCTGGAACAGGTCGGGCAGGGCGTCGGCCGCGGTCTGTGCGGCCGGGCCGACGACGGCCGTGGTCACGTGGGTGAGGGTGAAGTTGGCGGCGTAGCCGAAGACCACGAGCAACGCGATCGGCATCACGACGAGCATCGCGAGGGTGCGGCGGTCGCGCCGCAGCTCGCGCAGCTCCTTGAGGATCATTGCCCGCACATCGGGTCCTCTCTCCTGGGTCGCGGTAAATCCACGACCGTGGAATTGTTGCGCGTCGGGGGTACGTCGCGCAAGAGTCACCGCACGGCACGAGGGCGGGAGGTCCGGATGCAGCAGCAACGGCCGCGCGGCCGTCGACCCGGTCCGTCCGTCACCCGCGAGGTGATCGCCGAGGCCGCAGCCGCGCTGTTCGCCGAGGTCGGCTACGAGCGGGCGACGGTGCGCGCCATCGCGGCCCGCGCCGGCGTCGACCCGCGGCTGGTGACGCACCGTTTCGGCACCAAGCAGGAGCTGTTCGTGCAGGTCATGTCGCCACCCATCGACCCGGAGACCATCGCCACCGCCCTGGTCGGCGACCCGGCCGGGACGGGGGAGCGACTGGCCCGGGTGATGGTGGCGCTGCTGACCCACGAGCCGACGCGCTGGCGGTTCCTCGGCCTGGTCCGCGCGGCGGCCACCGAACCGGCCGCCGCGACGCTGCTGCGCGAGGTGGTCGAACGCGCGGTGCTCGCCCCGGTCGCGGCGCGGCTCCCCGGCCCCGATGCGTCGCTGCGGGTGGCGCTCGCGGGTTCTCAGCTCGTCGGACTGGTGATGGTCGGTCACGTCGTGCAGGTGGGGGCGGTCGCCGACGCCGACCCGGAGCAGCTGGTCCGGCTGCTGGCGCCGGTGCTCCAGCACTACCTCGGGCCCTCGCTACCCTCGTCTCCGTGACCCCCGTCGAGGCGACCCCGACCGCGACCGCCACGGCCACGCCGACGCCGGCACCGACCTCCACCGAGGTGACGCCGCAGCCGACCCCCACCCAGACGCAGGCCACCGCGACGCCCACCGCCGAACCGTCGGCGACGGTCACGGTGACCGCCACCGCCACGGCCACCGTCTCGGTCGAGCCGAGCACCGTCACGGCGTCCGCCCCGGCCGTCACGACGACGACGGTGACCTGGGTGACCCAGCCTGCCTCGGCATCCAGCGAGCTGCCGTGGGGACTGGTGCTGTCGGCGGTGCTGGTCCTGGTGGTCGGGATCGCCACCACCGTCTGGCTGGCCCGCCGTCGGCCTCCCGTGGCCCCACCCGCGCCGACGGCGCCGGCCGCCGCACCCGCTCGCGGGCTGCTCGGGTTCCTCGTCGAGCTCGGGCAGGGGATGCTCGCGGCGAGCGCACCCGCAGGTCAGGTCAACAGCGACCTCCTGGAGGTGGCCCGGGTCAACGGTGCCCGCGGCGCCGAGGTGGTCTCGCTGCCGACGGCGTTGTTCGTCTCCCTGCCCGGTGAGGGCAGCACGCAGACGGCCGCCGCATCGGCGGGCGGTCGCGCGCTGCGGCTGGACCAGGTGCAGGCCGTGCTCGAGGTCGCCCGGGACGCCCAGGACGGGCGGATCGGCCCGGCGGAGGGGTCGGCGCGGCTGTCCGCCGCGTTGGTCGCACCCGAGCCGTACCAGCTGTGGCAGCGCGTCCTCGGGTACGTGGCGGTCAGCGCCGGGCTGTCCCTGATCCTGGGCGCCGGCTGGGCGGACGTGGCCGTTGCCGTGGTGCTGGGCGCCGGCGTCGCGCTCGCGCTGCAGGCCACGGAGCGGCTGTCCGGGGGCTACGCGGCGCTGGTCGCGCTCGGGGCAGCCTTCGCGGTGTCGACCCTCGTGTTCCTGCTGGCCCGCACCGGCTGGCAGCTCGTGCCGATCGCGGCGCTCGTCCCGCCGCTCGTGACGTTCCTGCCCGGTGCGCTGCTCACCACGGCCGCGATCGACCTGGCCACCAACCAGATGGTCGCCGGGGCCGCGCGGCTGGCCGCCGGCGGGATGCAGCTGCTGCTGCTGGCCCTGGGGATCACGGCCGGTGCCGGGCTGGTGGGGGTCCCGGCCTCACTGTCCGCCTCCGGCACCTCACCGATCGGGGTGTTCGCACCGTGGCTGGGGGTCGCGCTCTACGGGGTGGGCGTCGGCTGGCACAACGGTGCCCGGCGTGGGTCCCGTCGATGGATCCTGCTGGTGCTGGGCGTCGCCTACGCCGGGCAGGTGGTCGGCGGGCTGCTGTTCGGCGGCGTGGTCTCGGCGTTCGTCGGGGCGCTCGTCATGACGCCGGTCGCGGCCGTGGTGTCCACCCGGCCCACCGGGCCACCGGCCATGGTCTCGTTCCTGCCGGGCTTCTGGCTGCTGGTCCCCGGGGCGCTCGGCCTGGTCGGGGTGACCTCGGTGCTCGGGCAGTCGCTCGACGCCGCGCTGTCCACCGTCATCACCGCTGCGGTCACCATGGTCTCGATCTGCCTGGGCGTGCTGGTGGGCCTGGCGGTGAGCGCACCCCTGGTCAGACGGCCGCGTCGCGCGTCGTAGCATCGGGCGGTGGCCACCCCCGACTTCGTCCTGGAACTGCGCGCGAAGATCGGCCACCACCCGCTCTGGCTGTCCGGCGTCACCGCCGTCGTGCTCCGCGACCACCAGGGCCGACGCCAGGTGCTGCTGGTCCGGCGGGCCGACGACGGACGCTGGACTCCGGTCACCGGGATCATCGACCCGGGGGAGCAGCCGGCCGTCGCGGCGCTCCGCGAGGTCGCCGAGGAAGCCGGCGTCGTGGCCGTCGCCCGCAGGCTGGTCTGGGTCAACACGCTGCCGCCGATGCAGTACGAGAACGGCGACCGCTCGCAGTACCTGGACCTGGTGTTCGCCTGCGAGCACGTCTCCGGTGAGCCCTGGCCGGCCGACGGTGAGAACACCGAGGCCGCGTACTTCGACCTGGACGGGCTGCCCCAGCTCGACGAGGGGATGGCGCGGCGGATCGCGCACGCGCTGAGGGATGAGGAGCGCGCGGCGTTCGAGGTGTAGGTGGGGCGGCGCCCGTCCGTGATCCGGATCGCACCCGCGATGTCCGCCCTTGAGACCCCGTCCACTAAAGTCGACCGGTCCCCCTTCGGCCTTGGAGGTCCCCCCTGAACGCCGCCCTGCCCCGCCTCGTTGCCTTCGACCTCGACGACACGCTCGCGCCGTCGAAGTCGCCGCTCGATGCCCGGATGGCCGACCTGCTGGTCGAGCTGCTGGAGCAGGTCGCGGTGTGCGTGATCTCCGGCGGGCAGTTCGGGCAGTTCCAGATGCAGGTGGTCGACCG
>JAHIJU010000158.1 GCA_018898235.1 Actinomycetota bacterium
GCCCGATCGGCGGCGGCGAGGACGAGGTGACGAGCGAGGAGAGCTACACGCGCGTCGACGTCTGGTCGATCTCGTTGCGTCTGCAGCACTGGCTCAACGTGATCCTCATCGTGATCCTGAGCCTGTCCGGCTACTACATCATGGACCCGTTCTTCGGCCCCAGCCCCGCGGCCTCGGGCCGTACCGGCTACCTCATGGGCTACGTGCGGTTCATCCACTTCAGCGCGGCGTTCGCGTGGCTGCTCGTCGGGGCGACCCGCGTCGTCTCGGCGTTCACCTCCCGGGACCGCTACCTGCGGTGGCCCACGCTGTGGCCGCTCAAGTCGAAGACGGACGTGCGCAACCTCGGCCGCGTCGTCAAGCACTACGCCTTCCTGCGCGACGAGGGCCCGCTGTACCTGGCGCACAACCCGCTCCAGCAGCTGGCCTACACGGGGCTGTACGTGGCCGGCGGCCTGCAGATGCTCGTCGGCTTCTCGCTGTACGCCCTCTACAAGCAGAACAGCCCGTTCTGGCAGATCGTGGCCACCCCGACGCACTGGATCGGGATCGGTCCGGTGCGCCTGGTCCACACCATGCTGATGTTCGCGCTGTGGGCCTTCGCGATCGGGCACATCTACCTCGCGGTACGCGCGGACTCCCTCGACCGCCACGGCGGCGTGTCCTCGATGATCAACGGTGGTGTGTGGCTGCGCCGGGGCTCCAAGCCCGTCGACAGCCCCAAGGTCGGATGAGCGGCACGATCCCGGCCCCGGTCCGCGCCACGATCACGGTCCTGGGCGTCGGCAACACGATCATGGCCGACGACGGCGCCGGCCTGGAGCTGCTGAGGCTTCTCAGCCTGGCCCGGCCCGACGCCCAGGTCGAGTACGTCGACGGCTGGACCGGCGGGATGGAGCTGGTGCCCGTGGTCCAGGAGGCCGGCCGGCTGCTCATCCTGGACGCCGTCGCCGGGCGGGTCCCGGGCACCGTGGTGCACCTGACCGGCGACCAGATCCCGCGGATGCTGTCGGCCAAGCTGTCCCCGCACCAGGTAGGACTGCTCGATGTGCTGACCGCAGCCCGCATGCTCGGCCACGAGCCCGAGCAGATCGAGGTGGTCGGGATCGTCCCCGAGCTGGTGGACCTGAGCCTGGGTCTGAGCGACCCGGTGACCGCGGCCCTGCCCGCTGCGGTCGAGGTGGCCGTCGAGGTGCTGGACCGCTGGCTCGCCGAGCTGGGGACGACCGTGCCCGCGGCCGGACCGGCGCCTCAGTCGTGACCAGGCACGCCCAGGTCGGCGAACGCCACCGCGAACTCCCGGCCACGCACCAGGTTCCCCGACGGTGTGGCGCAGACCGGGCAGACCAGCGCGTAGAACTCGTCGACCGGTTGCTCGTGTGCGCAGCCTGGGCACCAGATCGCCGCCTGCACGGTCTCGATCTCGAGCCGCGCACCGGCCACCACGGTGTCGGCCGTGGCCATCGGCCAGGCGCCCTCCAGCGCGAACGGCTCAGCCCCGCTGAGGGTGCCGACGCGCAGGCCCACCGCCTCGACGCCCGTGGCGCCGGCGGTGGCTGCAGCCCGCTCGACGGCTGTGACCACCGAGCGCAGGAGTCCGAGCTCGTGCACCCGGTCATGGTGGCACGCCCGGCACCGGTCCGGATGCGGCGATGACCCACCGGCTGATGCTCGACGAGATCGTGGACGCCGCCGGCGCCCGCGTCATCGTCGAACGCGGCGACGACGGCCGCACGCGCACGGCCCGGTTCGACCTGGCCGGGCTCCCCCGGGTGGACCCGCTCCTCGTCGGGCGACCGGTGGCGGGGGTCCCGTCGCTGGTCGAGCGGCTGTGCGGCATCTGCCCGGCCGCGCACCACCTGGCCGGGGTGCGGGCCCTCGAGGGGCTGGCCGGCCTCGCCCCGTTGCCGGCCACGGCCACCGCGGTCCGCCGGCTGCTGCATCACGGCTCGGCCGTCGAGACCCACGCGACTCGGATGCTGGTCACCGACCGGGACGACGCCGCGCTGCTGCGCCTGTTCGGCCGGGCGGCGCTCGCGGCGGCGGGCTCGCCCGGCCACTTCCCGGTGACCGCGGTCCCCGGCGGGGTCGCGAGCGCCGTGACGACGCAGGCCCGGGACGGCCTCGCCGCCGGGCTCGACGAGGCCCTGGCGGCAGCGGGGCGGATCGCCCGGGCGGCGCTCGCCCTCGACGGACCGGTGGAGGCGTTCGACGGGGCCGATGCCGCTCTCGTCGATGCCGCGGGACGTCCCGACCTGCTCGGTGAGCTGCTGCGGGTGGTCGGCGCCGACGGGACGGTGATCGAGGCCGGCGGACCGGCGACCCGCTGGGACCAGCTCGTGGCCGAGGCCGTTCCCGGCGATCCGGCCCCGCGCCCCTACCTGCTGGCCCTCGGCCCGCAGCGCGGCCGGTACCGGGTGGGGCCCGTGGCCCAGCTCCGGATCGGCCCGCTCACCACCCCGGTGGCCGCCGCGCTGCAGGAGCAGTGGCTGGCCGGCGGCGGCGGCGCACGGGCCGCGCGCGCCGTGATGGCCGTGCACAGCGTCGAGGCGATCGGGGTGCTGCTCGGCCAGGGCGCCCTGGTGCGCGGGCCGGCGGCACGGCCGGTGGCCGGATTCAGCCGGAACCCGGTCGGCGTCGGCTGGGTGGACGGCCCGCGCGGGCTGCTCGTGCACCGCTACGCCGCCGATGGCGACGGCACGGTCACCGCAGCCACGATCCTGACCCCGACGGCCCAGAACGAACCCTGGCTCGCCGAGCTCCTCGCTGCGGCGGCCGGGGCCGGCGACCAGGCATCATCGACCTCGGGGATGGAGGACGCGATCCGCGAGGCCGATCCGTGCCTGCCCTGCTCCTCGGCCCCGGCCGGTGGGATGGGCCTGCAGGTCGAGACCGTGCCAGCACCGACGAGAAGGAGCCCGTGACATGTGCGTAGGGGTCCCGGCGCTCATCACCTCGGTCAGCGGCGACGTGCTGCCGATGGCCTCGATCGACCTGGCCGGCCGCCAGGAGGAGTGCTGCCTGGCGTACCTGCCCGAGGCGACCGTCGGCGACCACGTGCTGGTGCAGAACGGGTTCGCCGTCCAGCTCCTGGACCCCGAGGCCGCCGCCGCCTCCCTCGCGGCGTTCATCGAGCTCGGGGTCCTGGCACCACCTGTGCCGTAGGGCCGGGGATCAGGCCTCGGCCGGCTCGAACGTCAGGCTCACCGAGTTCATGCAGTAGCGCTGACCGGTCGGGGTGGACGGGGCGTCGTCGAACACGTGGCCGAGGTGCGAGCCGCAGCGGGCGCAGACCACCTCGGTGCGGGTCATGCCGAGGCTGGTGTCGGTGCGCTCGATCACCGCATCACCGGCGAGCGGGGTGAAGAAGCTCGGCCAGCCGCAGTGCGAGTCGAACTTGGCGTCCGAGCGGAACAGCTCCGCCGAGCACGCGCGACAGCGGTACACCCCGGCCCGGTGCTCGTCGAGCAGCTCGCCCGTCCAGGCCCGTTCGGTGCCGGCGCGCCGCAGCACCGCGAACTCCTGGGGCTCGAGCTCCAGCCGCCACTGCTCGTCGGACTTGTCGATCTGATATCCCATGGGGTTCTCCTCCTGGTGTGTCCCTCGCTCGGGTGAAACACCGCCGGCCGCCGCCACGTTCCCGTGGGGTCTCCCGCAGGAAGTAGTCCGACGTCTACCGTGTGCCCTGATGCGCCGCCCGGCGCTCGACTCGGCGGCGCGAGGGAGTGGATGTGCGCTCCTCCGGTCGCCTGACACTAGGGCTGACCCGGTACTTCGTGCTGGTCAGCGCCGTGTCCATGGCTGCGCTCGGACTCGTCCTCGTCCTGGTGACCTCGGACGCGCTGCGCGAGCAGAGCACCCGCACCGCGGCGTCCGTCGCCCGGGACATGATGGTCGATGCCGTGCGCCCCCTCGACGTGGACGACCTCCGCGCGGGCACCCTGAGCCCGACGGAGAAGGGAGCCGTCGACGCCGCCGTCCAGCGGTTCGCCGACCGGACTGTCGAGCTGCGGCTGTGGACCACGTCGCGATCGCTGCTCTACACGACGGCGGACCGGGACTCGCCGCCCCTGCCCGACCCGGCGAGCTTCGACCAGGTGCTGGCCGACGGCCGGATCCGGACCCGCGCGACGATCGACGAGCGCATCGAGCCGGACGGCAGCACGACCACGCGACCCACCCTGGACGTCTACATCCCGGTGCACGCCCGCGACGTCGAGGCCTGGCCCTCGGCCGC
>JAHIJU010000159.1 GCA_018898235.1 Actinomycetota bacterium
GTGAGCTATCCGACGTCGGCCGCGACCGGCTTCGTGCCCGACCCGGACCAGGTCGAGGCGGCGATCACCCCCGCCACGCGTGCGCTCCTGATCTGCTCGCCGAACAACCCGACCGGGGCCGTCTACCCGCCCGACGTGCTGGCGGCCCTCGTCGAGGTCGCCGTGCGCCACGACCTGTGGGTGCTCTCCGACGAGTGCTACGACGCCATCACGTTCGACGCGCCGCACGTCTCGCCGCGGACCTTCGTCGCGGACGGACGGGTGCTGGTGTTCCGTTCGATGTCCAAGACCTACGCGATGACCGGGTGGCGCCTGGGCTACGCCGCGGTGCCGGACCCGGCCGCGGCCGAGCTCATGGCGCAGCTCGCGGAGGGCACGGTCGCCTGCGCGTCGACGGTCTCCCAGCACGCCGCCCTGGCCGCGATGACCGGCCCGCAGGACGAGGTCGCGGTCGCGGTCGCCTCGTACCGTGAGCGGCGGGATGCGGCCACGGACCTGCTGGCCCGCCGTGGGGTCGCCTGCGTACGCCCTGCGGGTGCGTTCTACCTGATGGTCGACGTGGAGGATCAGGACACCGACGCGTTCGCGCTGCGCCTGCTCGCGCGCCGCCATGTCGCGGTGGCGCCCGGCTCGACCTTCGGTCCGGCCGCGGCGGGGATGGTGCGGGTGGCGCTGGCGACCGAACGTGGTGAGCTGCTCGACGGTCTGGTGCGGCTGGCCGACCAGATCGAGGAGGACCGGGCCGCCCGGTCGGACTCGGGAGCCGTGCGGACCGGTCAGGTGACGGTCGGTCGCTCCGCGTAGGCCGGGTCGAGGTGCTCGCC
This sequence comes from Actinomycetota bacterium, assembly GCA_018898235.1. Lineage (GTDB taxonomy): Bacteria > Actinomycetota > Actinomycetes > Actinomycetales > Cellulomonadaceae > Cellulomonas. The sequence continues at coordinate 825 of JAHIJU010000159.1, forward strand.
GGCCGCCAGCACGTCGCGCAGCGCGAGGGCGGCCGCGAGCAGCTGGGCGTGGGTCAGGTACGGCGCCGCCACCCCGAGCCGCACGACGTCGGGGGTTCGGAAGTCGCCGATGACCCCGCGGGCGATGAGCGCCTGGACGATGCCGTACGCCTCGGGGTGGACGACACTCACCTGGGACCCGCGCAGCTCGTCGGCCGCCGGGCTCGCGAACGCGGTGCCGGGGACCAGGACCTCGATCGCCGTCCGCAGGTATGCGGTGAGCGAGAGGGATCGGGCCCGCACGGCGCGCACGTCGACCCCGTCGAAGACGTCGAGCGCCGCGTCCAGGGCGAGCAACGACAGCAGCGGCGGTGATCCGACCCGGGCCCGGACGATGCCGGGGGCGGGGGAGTACTGCGCGGACATGGCGAAGGGCTCCGCGTGCCCGTGCCAACCGGGCAGGACGTTGACGAAGGAGTCCTGGTGCCGGTGTGCGACGTACACGAAGGCCGGCGCACCCGGCCCGCCGTTGAGGAACTTGTAGCCGCAGCCGACGGCCAGGTCCACGTCGTTCGCATCGAGGTCCACCGGGATGGCACCCGCGGAGTGGCACAGGTCCCACACGGCCAGCGCACCGGCCTCGTGCGTCATGCGGGTGAGCCCGGGCAGGTCCCACAGCCGCCCGGTCCGGAAGTCGACGTGCGAGTAGCTGACGGCGGCGACCGGGACGCCGTCGGCCGCGAGTGCCGCGAGCGTGTCCGGCAGCCGGTCGGGGGCGGATTCGACCACCCGCCAGCCGACCTGCTCGGCCACGCCCGCGCTCACGTACAGATCGGTCGGGAACGCCCCGGGGTCGACCACGAGCACCCGCCCGTCGGGACGCAGCCCTGCCGCCGCGTGCAGCACCTGGTGCAGGCGCACGGTGGTGGACTCACCGACCAGCACCTGACCGGCGGCGGCGCCGAGCACGGGGGCGAGCCGGTCGCCGGTGCGCTCGGGTGCCTGCCACCAGCCGTGCGAGTTCCACGACGCGATCAGATCGGTGCCCCACTGGCGGGCGACGGCGTCGGCGACCGCGGCCGGGACCGAGGCGGGCAGGGCGCCCAGCGAGTTGCCGTCCAGGTAGATGACACCGGCGGGCAGCACGAACCGGTCCCGGAGGTCGGTGGCTGCGTGGGCGGCGTCGAGGGCGCGAGCCCGGTCCGCCAGGTCCTGCTCCCGGGTGCTGGTCACGACGCCCGACCCTAGCGGCGCCGCTCTAGGATCGGCCGTCGTGACCCTGACCCTCGGTGTGCTTGCTCTGCAGGGCGATGTGCGGGAGCACATCGCCGCCCTGACGTCCGCCGGTGTCCGGGCGGTGCCGGTGCGGCGCACGAGCGAGCTCGACGGCGTCGACGGGCTCGTCCTTCCCGGTGGGGAGTCGACGACCATCGACAAGCTGCTGCGTGCCTTCGAGCTCGTCGAACCGATCCGAGACCGGCTGCGCGCGGGGATGCCGGCGTACGGCTCGTGCGCGGGGATGATCCTGCTGGCCGACCGGGTGCTCGACGCGATCGACGGGCAGCAGACCCTGGGCGGGGTCGACATCACGGTGCGGCGCAACGCCTTCGGCCGCCAGATCGACTCCTTCGAGACGGATCTGCTCGTCGAGGGCATCCCGCAGGACGGCCGCGGGCCGGTGCATGCCGTCTTCATCCGTGCGCCGTGGGTCGAGGAGGTCGGCCCGGGGGCCACCGTGCTGGCCCGCGTCCAGAACGGCGCGGCCGCCGGTAGGATCGTGGCGGTGCGCCAGGGGTCGTTGCTGGTGACGTCGTTCCATCCGGAGGTCACGGGCGACGACCGGGTGCACCGCCTGTTCGTGGGCATGGTCCGCGGCAGCCGGTAGAGGAGGCGCCCCGCGTCGGGTGCCCGCAACAGGGACAGACGAGGGAGCTGCGCAC
>JAHIJU010000160.1 GCA_018898235.1 Actinomycetota bacterium
TGAGGTCGTGCGGGTTCGACGAGGCCGTCATGGCCTCCTCGTAGGTGATCTGACCGTCGCGGACCAGGGCGAACAGGTGCTGGTCGAAGGTCTGCATCTTGTAGAAGTCGCCGTCCTTGATCAGGTCGAGCAGCGGCGGGGCGTTCATCGGGTCGAGGATCGCCTCCGCGGTCCGGCCCGTGTTGACCAGCACCTCGATGGCCGGACAACGCCCGGCCCCGTCCGCCCGCCGGACCAGGCGCTGGGACACGATCCCGCGCAGCGCCTGCGACAGCTGGATACGGACCTGCTTCTGCTCGTGCGGCGGGAAGAAGTCGACGATCCGGTTGATCGTCTCGGCCGCGTCGATCGTGTGCAGCGTCGAGAGCACCAGGTGGCCGGTCTCGGCCGCCGACAAGGCCGCGCGCACCGTCTCCAGGTCGCGCATCTCGCCGACCATGATGACGTCCGGGTCCTGCCGCATGGCCGCCCGCAGCGCCACCTCGAAGTCGGCCGTGTCCTGCCGCACCTCGCGCTGGGAGATGATCGCCTTCTTGTCGGAGTGCAGCACCTCGATCGGATCCTCGATCGTGACGATGTTGACTTCCCGATAGCTGTTGATCAGATCCACCATCGAGGCCATCGTCGTCGTCTTGCCCGATCCTGTCGGGCCCGTGACCAGCACCATCCCGCGCGGCTCCAGCGCCAGCTCACCCACCACCTCGGGGAGCCCCAGCTCGGCCAGCGACTTCGCGCCGATGGACACCACCCGGAACACCAGTCCGAAGGTGCCGCGCGCCTGGAACGCATTGACCCGGAACCGTCCGACCCCCGACAGGGAGTAGGCGAAGTCGGCCTCACGTCCGCGGCGGAACCCCTCGATCATGTCGTCCGGGATGACCTCCTCGAGCATCCGTTCGGTGTCGACCGGGCGCAGCTCCGGCGCCTGCAACCGGCGCAACCGGCCGTCCACGCGCACCCGGGGCACCGAGCCGACCTTGCAGTGCAGATCCGACCCACCGGCGCTCACGAGAGCATGCAGCAGCGGGATGACGGACTGGGAAGGGCCGGCGCTCACGCCCTGCTCATCGACCGGACCCGGAGGCGACTTGAGACGTCCGGGGCCTTGACGGGGCAGGGGCCCTGCTCAGACGAGCGGGCCCCTGCACGGCGCGTCAGGCGTTGGGACGCTTGCCGTGGTTCGCGGCGTTGCCCTTGCGGGAACGGCGCTTGCGGCCTCGCTGGCTCATGGGTGTCTCCTCGGATCGGGCAGGGCTGGACGCGCCGGCCCTCATCGGCCCGGCACGGACCGCCGACCATCGTCCCACACGTCGGCCGCCCGCCCGACGAGCGATCGCGGCTCAGTCCGCCGGCAGGGACGTGCGCAACACCGTGATCTGCTGCTGGATCCGCACCACGAGGGTGTCCGGCGCCTCCTGGGCGCAGCACCGGCGCAGCACCCGCTTGATCATCGCCTCGACGTCGTGCTCGGCGTGGCAACCCTCGCAGGTGGACAGGTGCTCCCTGATCCGCTCGGCCTGCGCGGCGGCCAGCTCGGCGTCCAGGTACTCCCACAGGTGCTCGAGCGCATCGTCGCACTCGCGCCCGCAGGGTTCGTCGACGTCCTCCATCACTTCGCCTCCGGTCGGCTCGCCACCAGGCCCCGTTCCGCGGCGTAGTCGCGCAGCAGCTCACGCAGCTGCGCGCGCCCACGGTGCAACCGCGACATCACGGTCCCGATCGGGGTGCCCATGATCTCGGCGATCTCCTTGTAGGCGAAGCCCTCCACATCGGCCAGGTACACCGCCATCCGGAAGTCCTCCGGGATGGAGGCCAGCGCCTGCTTCACATCGGAGTCGGGCAGCCGGTCGAGCGCCTCCGCCTCGGCCGAGCGCAGCCCCGTCGAGGTGTGCGACTCGGCCCGCGCGAGCTGCCAGTCCTCGACGTCCTCGGCGGCCGACTGCTGCGGCTCCCGCTGCTTCTTGCGGTAGGAGTTGATGTACGTGTTCGTGAGGATCCGGTACAGCCACGCCTTGAGGTTCGTGCCCGGCCGGTACTGGTGGAAGGCCGCGAAGGCCTTCGCGAACGTCTCCTGGACCAGGTCCTCGGCGTCGCTCGGGTTGCGGGTCATCCGCAGCGCAGCACCGTAGAGCTGGTCCACGTAGACCAGCGCCTCGGACTCGAACCGCTCCGCGCGCGTCCGGCTGTCCTCCGCCGGGGCACGGTGGGTGTCTTCACTCATCGGCACGAAGCCTAGTGGGCCGTCCGGGACGACGGTGATCGCGGGCCGTTCGGCGACTGCGCAGCTCATGTCGGGGCAACGTCCATCGGCCCGCACCGCATTCCCCGGCGCCGCGCACTACCGTGGAGAGCGGACCCCGAGGAGGAACCGTGCTGCTGCGTCGAATCGCCCGCCCCCTGTTCGCGACCTGGTTCGTCAACGAGGGACTGGACGCGGCGCTGCACCCGGTGCCGCACGTCCGGGTCGCACGCGACGGGATGACGGCGCTGATCACGCGGGTGCCCGAGCGCGTCCACGTGCCACCGGCCGTCACCGGTCTGACCGATGCCCAGCTCACGCTCGCGGTGCGCGCGCACGGCGCCGCGACCGCCGCCGCGGGTCTGGCCCTGGCCGCCGGACGCGCGCCACGCACCGCGGCCGCCGCCCTCGCACTGCTGGTGGCGCCGACGATCCTCACCTCGCTGCCGGCTCCGCGGCGCCAGCGAGGCTCCGCCGAGGAGGTCCGCGCCCGTCGGGATCGGCTCGTGAGGGCCCTGGCCTTCACCGGCGGGGCCGCGCTCACCGCCGCCGACTACGAGGGCCGCCCCGGCGTCAGCTGGCGGATCCGACAGGTCCGTGCCGCCCGGTCTGCCTCGGACGGCGGCGGCCCGCATCCCGAGCAGGGCTGAACCGGTAGCCTCCAGGCCCGTGACCGACCACACCGCCTGGGCCGCACCCGTCGCCACCGCACCGCTGGACGCCCTGGTCCCGGTGCCGGGTTCCAAGTCGCTGTCGAACCGGTACCTCGTGCTCGCGGCACTGGCCGACGGTCCGAGCCGTCTGCGGGGCGTGCTCGCCAGCCGCGACACCCGGCTGATGGCCGGTGCGCTCGAGGCCCTCGGCTCCCGGGTGCAGCCGGACGGCGCCGACTGGGTGGTCGAGCCCGCGCCCGTGAGCGGCGGGGTCGGCGTGGACGTCGGGCTGGCCGGCACGGTCATGCGCTTCGTCCCCCCGCTCGCGGCGCTGGCCGACGGCCCCGTCCGGTTCGACGGCGACCCCGAGGCGTACGCCCGTCCGGTCGGCCCCCTGCTGGACGCGCTCCGGGCGCTCGGGGTGCGGGTCGAGGACCGCCGGCATGCCGGTCGGCTGCCGTTCACCGTGCACGGGCACGGCGAGGTGACCGGCGGCCAGGTGGACGTCGACGCCTCCGGCTCCAGCCAGTTCGTGTCGGGGCTGCTGCTGTCGGCCGCCCGGTACCGCGGCGGGCTCACCGTGCGCCACACCGGGCCCACGCTCCCGTCGTTGCCGCACATCGAGATGACCGTGGCCGCGCTGCGTGGCGCCGGTGCTGTGGTGGACGACTCGCGGCCGGGCATCTGGTCGGTCGAGCCGGGCCCGATCGCCGGGCGAGACGTGCGGGTCGAGCCCGATCTGTCGAACGCGGCCCCCTTCCTGGCGGCGGCTCTCGTCGTCGGGGGGCAGGTACGGGTTCCCGGCTGGCCCGCGCGCACGACGCAGCCGGGCGCCCTGCTGCCGGACATCCTCACCTCGATGGGTGGCAGCGTCGAGCTGGTCGGGGACGTGCTCACGGTGCGGGGCACCGGGTCCGTGCACGGGGTCGACCTCGACCTGAGGGCCGCCGGCGAGCTGGCCCCCACGCTGGCCGCGCTGTCCTGCCTGGCGGACTCCCCCACCCGGCTGCGCGGCATCGCCCACCTGCGCGGGCACGAGACCGATCGGCTCGCGGCCCTCACCACCGAGATCACCCGGCTGGGCGGCCAGGTCGAGCAGACCTCGGACGGTCTGGTGATCACCCCGCGGCCCCTGCACGGTGGGCTGTGGCACACGTACGCCGACCACCGGATGGCCACGGCGGGCGCCCTGATCGGCCTGGTCGTGCCGAAGGCCCAGGTGCAGGACGTGGCGACCACGGCCAAGACCCTGCCGGACTTCGTCGGGCTGTGGACCGCGATGCTCGACACCGGGGTGCAGTGACCCCCCGCACCTACGACGAACGGGACGTCCACCTGCGCCCCGGACGTGGGTCGCGCCCGCGGACCAAGCAGCGCCCGGCGCACGCCGACGCCGTCCGGGCGTTCGTGGTCGCGGTCGACCGCGGGCGCTACCACGTGCTGGTCGACACCCAGCCGGTGACCGCCATGAAGGCGCGCGAACTGGGACGCCAGTCGGTGGTCCCGGGCGATCTCGTCGACCTCGTCGGTGACACGAGCGGCGCGACCGGGTCGCTGGCGCGGATCGTGCGGATCGCGCCGCGGCGCACCGTCCTGCGACGCACCGCGGACGACGTCGACCCCGTCGAACGGGTCGTCGTGGCCAACGCCGACCGGCTCGTCGTGGTGACCGCGCTGGCCGAGCCGGAGCCGCGCACCCGGATGATCGACCGGGCGGTCGTCGCCGCGTACGACGCGGGGATGAGCGTGCTGCTCGCCCTCACCAAGGCCGATCTGGCGGATCCCGGGCCGCTGCGTCGGCTCTATGAACCGACCGGGGTCGATGTGGTCGTCACCCGACGCGGTCCGGAGCACCAGATCCACGGCCTCGAGGAGCTGCGCAGCGCCCTGACCGGCCAGGTGTCCGTGCTCATGGGGCACTCGGGCGTCGGCAAGTCCACGCTGGTCAACGCCTTGGTCCCGGACGCCGACCGGGCGACGGGCCGGGTCAACGATGTGACGGGTCGCGGTCGGCACACGTCGAGCTCGGCGATCGCGCTGCGGGTGCCGGGCATGGCCGCGGCCACGTGGGTGATCGACACGCCCGGCGTGCGCTCGTTCGGGCTCGCGCACGTCGAACCCGATCACGTGCTCGCCGCGTTCTCGGACCTCGCCACCGAGGCCGAACGGTGCCCCCGCGGGTGCACCCACACCCCGGAGTCCCCCGACTGCGCACTCGACGAGTGGGTGGCCGCGGCGCCCGACGAGACCACGACCGCCGCACGCGCCGCTCGGCTCGCCTCCTTCCGCCGCCTGCTCGCCAGCCGGAGCGGCACGCTGGACGCCGAACCGCGTCCCTGATCAGCGACGCCGCCCGACCGGGTCGGGCGCTACCGTGGCGGTGCGTGCGGCCCGCCGTGGGTCGCCGTCACCGAAGGGACGCCTGATGACCCGCGCGCGCTACGACGACGACCTGCGCCTCGCGCACGTCATCGCCGACCAGGTCGACGCGATCACGATGGACCGCTTCCAGGCCCTCGACCTCAAGGTCGAGTCGAAACCCGACCTGTCGCCGGTGACCGACGCAGACCGGGCGGCCGAGGCCAAGGTCCGCGAGCAGCTGTCCCGGGCGCGACCGCGTGACGCCGTGCACGGCGAGGAGATGGCCGACACCGGCGCCGGTCCCCGTCGCTGGGTGATCGACACGCCCGGCGTGCGCTCGTTCGGGCTCGCGCACGTCGAACCCGATCACGTGCTCGCCGCGTTCTCGGACCTCGCCACCGAGGCCGAA
>JAHIJU010000161.1 GCA_018898235.1 Actinomycetota bacterium
CCTCGCCCGGACGAACACTGACGGCATGTCGTCCCTGATCTCCGCCCCCAAGCGCCTGCTGCTCGGGTCGCCGCTGTCCAACGAGCAGATGGGCGAGACGCTGCTGCCCAAACGGCTCGCGCTGCCCGTGTTCTGCTCCGACCCGCTCTCGTCCAACGCGTACGCCACCGAGGAGATCCTGCTGGTGCTCGGCACCGGCGGACTGGCGATGCTCACGTTGACGCCCTGGATCGCGCTCGGCGTGGTGACGCTGCTCGTCGTCGTGGTGGTGTCCTACCGGCAGACCTGCCACGCCTACCCCGGGGGCGGTGGCGCTTACGCGGTGAGCAAGGCGAACCTCGGCCGCAACGCTGCCCTGGTCGCGGGCAGCGCGCTGCTGGTGGACTACGTGCTCACCGTGGCGGTCTCGGTCGCGGCGGGGGTGGCCAACATCGTGGCCGCGGTCCCGGAGCTCGCACCGCACGCCGTCGCGCTGTGCGTCGGGCTCATCGTGGTGCTGGCCCTGGTCAACCTACGCGGGGTCAAGGAGTCCGGGACGGCGTTCGCGATCCCCACCTACGGCTTCGTGGCCAGCGTCTTCGTGATGATCGGCGTCGGGCTGGTGCGGACGGCGCTCGGCCACCCACCGGTCGCGTCCTCGGCCACCATGGTGCTGCCGGCGGCGTCGACCATGTCCCCGCTGCTGGTCGTGGCGCTCGGCCTGCGCGCATTCGCCTCGGGCTGCACGGCGCTGACCGGGGTGGAGGCCGTGAGCAACGGCGTGCCCAACTTCCGGCCGCCCAAGTCCCGCAACGCCGCCGCCACGCTGTCCGCGATGGCGATCCTCACCATCTCGATGTTCGCCGGGATCACCGCGCTGGCCATGATCACGGGTGTGCGGATGGGCGACCCGGCCACCCACCCCGACCAGATCACCGTCATCGCGCAGATCTCGGCCGCCGTGTTCGGCCAGGCGTCGATCGGGTTCTACCTCGTGCAGGTGTTCACCGCCGCGATCCTGGTGCTCGCCGCCAACACCGCGTTCAACGGGTTCCCGATCCTGGCCTCGATCCTCGGTGAGGACGGCTTCCTGGGCCGTCAGCTCGCCCGCCGCGGCGACCGGCTCGTGTTCAGCAACGGCATCGTCATCCTCGCCGCGCTCGCCGGACTGCTCGTCGTGCTGTTCGACGCCTCGACCACCCGGCTCATCCAGCTCTACATCCTCGGGGTGTTCGTGTCCTTCACCCTGAGCCAGGCCGGGATGGTCAAGCACTGGACCGATGAGCTCACCCGCACCGCCGGGCGGCGCGAACGCGCGTCCCTGCACCGCAAGCGCCTGGTCAACGGGCTGGGCGCCGCCGTGACAGCCCTCGTCCTGGTCATCGTGCTGGCCACCAAGTTCACGCACGGCGCCTGGATCGTCGTCATCGCCATGCCCGTCACGTTCGCGCTCATGCTCGCGATCCGGCGCCACTACGACCGGGTGGACGCCGAGACCACGCCCGGCGCCGGTGGTGTGCCGCTGCCCAGCCGGGTGCACGGTGTGGTGCTGGTGTCGCGGCTCAACGCGCCCACCCTGCGCGCCCTGGCGTTCGCGCGTGCGACGCGGCCGTCCACGCTGGTGGCGCTCAACGTGCGCTCCAACCCGGCCGAGAGCGACCGGCTGCTGCACGACTGGGACGCCCGCGACATCCCCGTCCCGCTCACCGTGCTCGACTCCCGGTACCGGGACACCACCCGGCCCGCGCTGGAGTACGTGAGCCGCATCCGCCGGGACAGCCCGCGCGACATCGTCGTGGTGTTCGTCCCCGAGTACGTCGTCGAGCACTGGTGGCAGCAGGTGCTGCACAACCAGACCGCGCTGCGTCTCAAGGCCCGGCTGCTCTACACACCGGGCGTGATGATGACCTCGGTGCCGTGGATCGGCGGGGACGGCGAGACGACGGACGGCGCGGGCGACCGGTCGGCGGAGCGTGAGCGGGAGCGTGTGACAGTCTGACCCCATGGGTGCGGCGCAGGCGCGAGGGCTGCCGCGGACCGGGCTGAGGCTCAGCGGCCACCGACGGCTCGCCGGGCTGGCCGTGGTCGCGATCGGCGCCCCGGCGCTCACGGCCGGGCTCGTCGGACGGGGGCTGGCGCTCGGCGCCGTGCTGCTGCTCTACCTGCTCGTGGTGGTGGCCGCCGCGGCCGTCGGGGGCATCGAGCCCGCCCTGCTCGGCGCCGTCGTCTCGTTCGGGCTGGCCAACTGGTTCTTCGCCGAACCGGCCCACACCTTCAGCGTCGACAGCCGGGACGCCCTCCTCGAGCTGACCGCGTTCCTCCTGGTCGCGACCGTCGTTGCGGTGTGGGTGCAGGTCGCCGCGCGGGAGCAGACCCGGGCCGCCCGCTCGGCGTACGAGTCACGGCTGATCGCCCGGATGTCCGCCGAACCCGTCGCCGAGCAGACCGTCGCCGGGGTCCTCACGCAGGTGCGCGAGCTCCTCGCGATGAACGCCGTCGCCCTGGTCCCGACCGGGCACGCGGACCGGGCCATCGAGACCGTCGGCGACGCCGGCGACGAGCCACCCGTGCTGGTGCTGCGCGCGGACGACGACACCGAGCTGCTGGCCTGGGGACCCGAACCGTTCGGCGCCGACCGGCGGCTGCTCACCAGCCTGGCCGGCGCCGCCGCCCGCGCCCACGGCGCGGCCCTGCTGAGCGCCCAGGCCGCCCGCGCCACCGAGCTGGCCACCGCCGACAAGGTCCGGACCGGGCTGCTCGCCGCCGTCGGCCACGACCTGCGCTCCCCGCTGGCCGCGATCAAGGCCGCCGTGTCGAGCCTGCGCGCCGACGATGTGCAGTGGGAACCGGCCGAGCAGGCCGAGCTGCTGGCCGCCATCGAGGACGGCGCCGACCGGCTGAGCGCCCTGGTCGCCAACCTGCTCGACCTGTCCCGGTTGCAGGCCGGGTCGATGCCCGTGCTCATCCAGACGATCGGCGTCGACGAGGTGGTGGCCCTCGCCCTGCTGCACCAGAGCGACGTGCACGTGGTGCTGCGGGACGACCTGCCGCTCGTGCTCGCCGACCCGGGGCTGCTCGAACGGGTCGTGGCCAACCTCGTCGACAACGCCCGGCGGTACGCCTCGGCCGA
>JAHIJU010000162.1 GCA_018898235.1 Actinomycetota bacterium
GATGGGCTCGGCGGCCACGGTCGCGTCCGGGAACTTCACGGTCCGCGCGATCACCGTCTGGAACAACCCGTCGCCGAACGCCTCGTGCACGCGCGCGATGACCTCGCGCGAGTGCAGCGTCCGCGAGTCGAACATGGTGGCGACGATGCCGTCGACCCGCAGCCGCGGGTTGAGCCGGTCGGAGACCTTCTCGATCGTCTCGGTGAGCAGGGCCACCCCGCGCAACGCGAAGAACTCGCACTCCAGCGGGATGAGCACGCCGTGCGCTGCGGTCAACGCGTTCACGGTGAGCAGGCCCAGCGAGGGCTGGCAGTCGATGAGCACGACGTCGTAGTCGTCGAGCACCGGCCGCAGCACGCGGGACAGCACCTGCTCGCGGGCGACCTCGCCGACCAGCTGGACCTCGGCCGCCGACAGGTCGATGTTGGCCGGCAGCACGTCCAACCCCTCGACCCCGGTGTGCTGGATCACGGCGGCGACGTCGGGGTGCCGGTCCATCAGCAGGTTGTAGACGGTGCCCGACAGCTCGTACGGGTTGACGCCGAGCCCGACCGTGGCGGCACCCTGCGGGTCGAAGTCGACCACGAGCACCCGGCGGCCGTACTCGGCGAGGGCCGCGGCCAGGTTGATCGTGGTGGTCGTCTTGCCGACGCCGCCCTTCTGGTTGCACAGGGCGATCACGCGGGCCGGGCCGTGCTGGGCGAGCGGTGCGGGCACCGGGAAGTCCCCGAGGGGACGCCCCACGGCGTCAGTCCTACCGGTCGCCGGCTCCGCGCTCACCACGGCGTCCAACCTACCGGAACGCACCCCCGCCCGGGTGACACCGCCCCGGCCGGGCCGCGCGCCAGCCGATCGGCTCAGAGCGCCCGCGGATGGCTCGCCGCGTAGACCTCCCGCAGCATGTCGGGCGTCACGAGCGTGTAGAGCTGAGTGGTCGTGACCGAGGCATGGCCGAGCAACTCCTGGACCACCCGCACATCGGCGCCGCCCGCCAGCAGGTGGGTCGCGAAGGAGTGCCGCAACGTGTGCGGCGAGATCGGCCCGGGCAGGCCGGCGCGCTCCGCGGTCCGGCGCAACACCTCCCAGGCGCTCTGCCGCGAGAGCCGGCTCCCGCGCAGGTTGAGGAAGATCGCCGGTGTCCCGCGGCCGCGCGAGGCCAGGGCAGGTCGTCCCCGCACCAGGTAGGCGTCGACCGCTGCCGTGGCGTACGAGCCGACCGGGACCACGCGCTCCTTGCCCCCCTTGCCGAGCAGCCGGACGGCTCCGCGACCGGGGGTCAGGTCGAGGTCGTCGACGTCCAGACCGACCGCCTCCGAGATCCGGGCGCCCGTCGAGTAGAGCAGCTCGAGCAGGGCGAGATCGCGCAGCCCGGCCGGACCGTCCTGTCCGGACGCGGTGGCCAGCAGGCGCTCGACCGCGTCCACGGAGATCGCCTTGGGCAGTCGCTTGGGCGCCACGGGCCCGTGCACGTCACGCGCCGGATCGTCCACGGCCAGGTGCTCGGCGAGCAGAAACCGGTGCCAGCCGCGGATCGCGACCACCGAACGCGCGCTCGACGCGGCCGACAGCGGCGCCCGACCGTCGGCACCCGTCCGGGCCGCGAGCTGGTACGCCTCGACATCGGCCTCGACCACCTGGTTCGGTGCGGTGCGCCCGAGGGCCTGCAGGTGGTCGACGTAGCGCCGCAGGTCCCGGCGATAGGCCGCGAGCGTGTTGACCGACAACCCGCGCTCGACGGCGAGGTGCGTCAGGTACGTCTCCAGCGCCAGGTCGAGGGGCATCGCCGTGATGCTAGAACGGAAGCAGCACGTCCACGACGATCGCCACGGACAGCACGGTCAGGTACGTGATCGACCGGTGGAACACCCCGATCGCCCGCAACGGCCCCCGGGTCGGATCGGACGCGCGTCGCAGCAGCGCGACCACGGACCAGCCGAACCAGGCGCCGAGCAGGACGGCGGACACCAGGTAGACCCAGCCGAGCCCGCCCACCGGCCCGAGCGCGATCGAACAGGCGATCATCGCGATCGTGTAGCCGACCATCTCCCGCACGACCCTGCGGTCGTCGGCCACGACCGGCAGCATCGGCACCCCGGCCGCCGCGTAGTCGCGACGGAACTTCATCGACAGCGGCCAGTAGTGCGGCGGGGTCCAGAAGAACACCACGCCGAAGAGCAGCAGCGCGGCCCAGCCCACCGACCCCGTGACCGCCGACCACCCGATCAGCACCGGGACGCAGCCCGCGATCCCGCCCCACACGATGTTCTGCGGTGTCCGCCGCTTGAGCACCATCGTGTAGCCGACGACGTAGATGGCGATCGCCACCCCCGCCAGCACGGCCGAGACCGGGTTCACCGCCAGGGCCAGCCACGTGAGCGAGGCCACCATGAGCGCCAGCCCGAACACCACCGCCGCCGTGGTCGTGATCGCACCGGTCACCAGCGGACGCCCGCTGGTTCTGTGCATCACCTGGTCGATGTCGCGGTCCAGCACGCAGTTGAGCACGTTCGCGGCCGCAGCGGCGCCCGCTCCCCCGGCCAGGGTCGCGAGCAGCAACCGCCAGGACGGCAACCCCCCGGCGGCCAGCACCATCGTCGGGACGGTGGTGACCAGGAGGAGCTCGATCACCCGCGGTTTGGTCAGCGCGACATAGGCACGGGCCGTGGCGGCGGCTCGTGCGCGGGCAGTCCGGACCGGCAGCGCCGAGGACCCTTCGGGTTCCACCCCGGCGACATCGGCGGGGACGGAAGTGCTCACGCGCACGCAGGTGGTCCTTTCGTCCCAGACGGTCGGGGTTCGGTTCATGGTAGCGACCGGCGACGAGATGACCAGATCGTCGGCCGCCGGGCGCGGCGGGCCCGGCCTGCGCCCGTGGTCGACCACGGCATCGAGGACCTGGCGGAGATAGGGTCCGAGGCGGGCACATGGCAGGGGCGGCAACCGCCCGACGGCGACCCCGAGGGGTCAGGTACGAGGCGCCGCTGTGGCGCGAGAGGCGGTAGTGCGACGTGACTGCACCGGTGCGGGCGAGCTGGTCGGATCTTGACGTGCGGGCGGTGGATACGGCCCGGGTGTTGGCGGCTGATGCGGTGGAGAAGGTCGGGAACGGTCACCCGGGCACGGCCATCAGCCTGGCGCCGGTCGCCTACCTGCTCTACCAGGACGTGCTGCGCCACGACCCGGCCGACCCCCACTGGCTGGGTCGCGACCGGTTCGTGCTGTCGGCGGGTCACTCGTCGTTGACGCAGTACATCCAGCTCTTCCTGGGCGGCTTCGGCCTGGAGCTGGGCGATCTGGAGGCGCTGCGCACCTGGGGCTCGAAGACCCCCGGGCACCCCGAGTGGCGGCACACCTCCGGGGTGGAGATCACCACGGGTCCGCTGGGTCAGGGCATCGCCTCGGCGGTCGGGATGGCGATGGCCGCCCGCCGTGAACGCGGTCTGCTGGACCCCGACGCCCCGGCCGGGACCTCGCCGTTCGACCACCGGGTCGTGGTGATCGCCGGCGACGGGGACCTGCAGGAAGGTGTCTCGGCGGAGGCCTCGTCGTTGGCCGGCACCCAGGAGCTGGGTGAGCTGTTGGTGATCTGGGACGACAACCACATCTCCATCGAGGGCGACACCAAGATCGCGTTCGGGGAGGACGTCCTGGCCCGTTACGCCGCCTACGGGTGGCACACCCAGCTGGTGGACTGGACCTCGACCGGCGAGTACGTCGAGGACGTCGATGCGTTGGCTGCTGCGATCGAGGCGGCCAAGGCCGATCCGCGGCCCTCGTTCATCGGGTTGCGCACCCTGATCGCCTGGCCCACACCGGGCAAGACCGGTGACCACTCCGCACACGGCTCCAAGCTCGGCACCGACGCCGTCCGCGGCCTCAAAGAGCTCGTCGGGTTCGACCCCGACCGGTCGTTCCAGGTCGACGACGACGTGCTCGCCCACACCCGGGCGCTCGCCGGCCGGGCCGCGACGGCCCGCGCCGCGTGGCAGACGAGCTTCGACGCGTGGGCGGCGGCCAACCCCGACCGCAAAGCACTGCTGGACCGGCTGGTCGCCAAGGACCTGCCCGCCGGGTGGACCGACGCCCTGCCGGTGTTCCCCGCGGGCAAGGCCGTCGCGACCCGGGCCGCCTCCGGGACGGTGCTGACCGCGCTGGGCGAGGTGCTGCCCGAGCTGTGGGGCGGGTCGGCGGACCTGGCCGGGTCGAACAACACCACGATGACCGGCCAGCCCTCGTTCCTGCCGACCGGGCGGTCGTCGCACGAGTTCACCGGCACCCCGTACGGGCGCACGTTGCACTTCGGGATCCGGGAGCACGCGATGGGCGCGATCGTGTCCGGTATCGCCCTGCACGGGCTGACCCGGCCCTACGGCGGCACGTTCTTCCAGTTCGCGGACTACATGCGCGGGGCGGTGCGCCTGGCGGCCCTCATGGGCATCGACCCGATCTACGTGTGGACCCACGACTCCATCGGCCTCGGCGAGGACGGACCCACCCACCAACCCGTCGAACACCTGGCCGCCTACCGGGCCATCCCCGGCCTGGCGATCGTGCGCCCCGCCGACGCCAACGAGACCACCGCGGCCTGGGCGGCGACCCTGACCCGCCACGACGGACCCATCGCCCTGGTCCTGACCCGGCAGAACGTGCCCACCTACCCCCGCGGCATCGACGGGTACGCCACCACCCACGGCGTGGCCCGCGGCGCCTACACCCTGCTGGACACCGACGGCACCCCCGACGTGCTGCTCATCGCCACCGGCTCCGAAGTCCAGCTCGCCGTCCAAGCCCGCGAGACCCTCGCCGACCAAGGCATCGCCGCACGCGTGATCTCCGCACCCTGCCTGGAATGGTTCGCCGAACAAGACCAGACCTACCGGGACTCGGTCCTGCCCCCGCAGGTCACCGCCCGAGTCTCCGTCGAAGCCGGCATCGCCCTGCCCTGGCACAAGATCCTCGGCACCCACGGCCAAGCCGTCAGCCTCGAACACTTCGGCGCCTCCGCCTCCGCGCAGACCCTCTACGAGAAGTTCGACATCACCACCGACGCCGTCATCGACGCCGCGCAGCGCTCATTGGCTGCGGCCCGCGACGGACGGCAGGCCGCCCCTCCCGCACCCGGGGTGCCGACCGCGGCCGGCACCGGTGACCTACCGGCCTGAGCACCGTCCTATGACGAGGTGGAGCATGACGCGACGAGACGCCCGATGAGCCCCGCCAAGGTCGAGGCGGGGCACAACCCGCTCCGCGACCCCCGGGACCGCCGGCTGCCGAGGATCGCCGGGCCCTCGGGCCTTGTGATCTTCGGCGTCACCGGCGACCTGGCGCGCAAGAAGCTCATGCCCGCCGTCTACGACCTCACGAACCGAGGCCTGCTCCCCCCGGGGTTCGCGCTCACCGGGTTCGCCCGCCGCGACTGGGAGACGCAGGACTTCGCCCAGGTGGTCCACGACGCCGTGCGCGAGAACGCCCGGACCCCCTTCCGGGAGTCGACCTGGCGCCAGCTGTCGGAGGGTCTGCGGTTCGTCCAGGGCAGCTTCGACGACCCGGCCGCGTTCGAGACCCTCCGGTCGACCGTCGAGGAGCTCGACGCCAAACGCGGCACCGCGGGCAACCACGCGTTCTACCTCTCGGTGCCGCCGTCGGCGTTCTCGCTGGTCTGCGAACAGCTCTCCCGGTCCGGGCTGTCACAGCCGCGCGAGGGCACGTGGCGCCGGGTCGTCATCGAGAAGCCCTTCGGCCATGACCTGGCCTCGGCCCGCGAGCTCAACTCCATCGTGTCGCGGGTGTTCCGGCCGGACGACATCTTCCGGATCGACCACTACCTGGGCAAGGAGACGGTCCAGAACATCCTCGCGCTGCGCTTCGCCAACCAGCTGTTCGAACCGATCTGGAACTCCAACTACGTCGACCACGTGCAGATCACGATGGCCGAGGACATCGGTCTCGGCGGTCGGGCCGGGTACTACGACGGCATCGGCGCCGCCCGAGACGTGATCCAGAACCACCTGCTCCAGCTGTTCGCGCTCACCGCCATGGAGGAGCCCGTCTCCTTCGACCCCGCGGCCCTCCGGGCCGAGAAGACCAAGGTGCTGTCAGCCGTCCGGCTGCCCCGTGACCTGGGCCGGCACACCGCGCGCGGGCAGTACGCGGCGGGCTGGCAGGGCGGCGAGAAGGTCGTCGGCTACCTCGAGGAGGAAGGCTTCTCCAAGGACTCGACCACCGAGACCTTCGCCGCCATCCGGCTCGACGTGGACACCCGCCGCTGGGCGGGCGTGCCGTTCTATCTCCGCACCGGCAAGCGCCTGGGTCGTCGGGTCACCGAGATCGCGATCGTCTTCAAGAAGGCGCCCCACCTGCCGTTCGAGTCGACGGCGGCCTCGGACCTCGGCAAGAACGCCCTCGTCATCCGGGTGCAGCCGGATGAGGGTGTCACGCTGCGGTTCGGCGCCA
>JAHIJU010000163.1 GCA_018898235.1 Actinomycetota bacterium
GACGGTGAACTACATCCACAACTCGGTCAAGGCCACCGTGGACGCCTACGACGGCTCCGTCGACCTGTACACCTGGGACACCGAGGACCCGATCCTCAAGGCGTGGTCGGCGACGTTCCCCGGGTCGGTCAAGCCGATGTCGGAGATCTCGAGCGATCTGATGAGCCACCTGCGGTACCCGGAGGATCTGTTCAAGGTCCAGCGCACGCTCCTGGCCAAGTACCACGTGCAGGATGCGTCGCAGTTCTTCTCGGGCAACGACTTCTGGCAGCTCCCGAACGACCCGACGGTCACCACGACCAAGGTTGCGCAGCCGCCGTACTACCTGACGCTGCGGATGCCGACGCAGGACTCGGCGACGTTCTCGCTCATGAGCACCTTCATCCCGAGCGGTGAGACCGCCCGTGAGGTGCTCACGGGCTACGTGGCCGTGGACGCCGATGCCGGGAGCACGGCGGGCGTGAAGTCGAAGGACTACGGCAAGCTCCGACTGCTCGAGCTGCCACGCGACTCGACCGTGCCCGGACCGGGGCAGGCGTCGGCCAACTTCATCAACGACTCGACCATCTCCCAGCAGCTCAACCTGTTGGAGCAGGCCTCGTCCACGGTCCGACGAGGCAACCTGCTCACGCTGCCCGTCGGCGGCGGGCTGCTGTATGTGCAGCCGGTCTACGTCCAGGCGTCCTCCGGGACCACGTTCCCGTCGCTGCAGCGGGTCCTGGTCTCGTTCGGCGACCAGACCGGGTTCGCGGCCACGTTGAGCGAGGCGCTCGACCAGGTGTTCCAGGGTGACTCGGGTGCGCAGACGGGTGACACGAGCAACGTGCCGACCGTGACGCCGTCACCCGAGGCGACCCCGACGCCGAGCCCGACGCCGGGCCCCACGGGGACCGCCTCCGCGACCCCGACGCCGAGCGCGACGTCGACCGACTCGGTGGCGCAGGCGAAGGCCGATCTTGCGGCGGCGCTGGCCGACGCCAACAAGGCCATCCAGGACGGTCAGGCGGCGCTGGCCAAGAACGACTTCGCGGCCTACGGCGAGGCGCAGACGCGGCTCGACGGTGCGATCCAGCGCGCGACGGACGCCCAGAACCGCCTGGGCTGAGCGCGGTCGGGTGACCGATGGCCCCACGCCGACGGGTGTGGGGGCACCTACCATCGGAGGATGGACCGTGGTGGCTACCTGGCCGCGTTGGTGCAGATCAGCGATGCGCTGCTGAGCGGGGACGACCGGCTGCACCAGGTGGCGCAGGCCGCGACCATGGTGCGGCAGGTCACCGGTGCGCGGCTCGCGCCGGTGTTCCTCATGAGCGAGACCGGCCGTGACCATCTGCTGGTGGCCGATGACGAGCAGCGGGCGCTGCTCGGCGAGCGCTTCACCGCGTTGCCGGTGGCGCCGTACGTGCGCGCGCCCTGGCTCAACTCCGAGGAGATGCCCGTCTGGGGACGCGACCACCTGGACGCCTGGCGGTTGCTGCCGGCGGATTTCCGGGAGGTGTTCGGCCAGTCCGAGGTGTGCGTGCCGATCCACGCCGACGGTCGGCACTTCGGGGCGATGCTCATGGCGTTCGCCCCTGACGTCGAACCGGATGACGACCTGCGGGCGTTCCTAGCGGTGGTCGGTCGGGTGTTCGGCAACGCGGTGTACCGCTGGGAGATGGCGCGGCGCGAACGTGAGCTCGGCGCGCTCGAGGAGCGTCGCCGGCTGTCCGAGGAGCTGCACGTCGACCTGTCGCAGCAGATCACGGCCCTGGGGTTGCAGCTCGGCCTGGTCGAGATGGATCTGGCCGAGATGGATCTGGCCGAACCGGACGGCGCCGAGCCGGCGCGGGCGGGGCCGGACGGGGCAGGGCCGGACGCGGCAGGGGCGGCGGGACGGGCCCGGCTGGTGGCCGATGTCGGGCGGCTGGACGCGATGGTCGATGGCGTCAAGCAGAGCCTGCGGGTCCAGATGCTGGGTCTGCGGGCCGATGCCGAGCTCGCGACGGGTTCCCTGGCCGTCCGGCTGCAGGAGCAGGTCGAGGCGTTCCGGCAGCAGACGGGTCTGGCGGCGACGGTGGACTGCGGTGCGTGCGGTGAGGCGGGTGGTGTGCCGCCGTTCGTCGCGGCCCAGCTGGTGCGGGTGCTGCAGGAGGGGTTGGCGAACGTGCGGCTGCACGCGCGGGCGTCCAGGGTCGTGGTGCGGCTGCATCCGAGCACGGCGGGCATCCGCCTGGAGATCGAGGACGACGGTGTCGGGTTCGACGAGAGCGCCGTCCCGGCGTCGCGGATCGGGTTGCGGATCATGGCGGAGCGGCTCGCGCAGGTGGACGGGGTGCTGAGGTTCGAGGCGGTGGCCGGTGGGGGGACCCGGGTGGTGGCCGAGGCCCCGTTGCGGGCCA
>JAHIJU010000164.1 GCA_018898235.1 Actinomycetota bacterium
CCCCGAGGGGCCGTACGGCGACTTCTACGTCTGGAGCGACGAGAGCACCCGCTACCCCGACGCGCGGATCATCTTCGTCGACACCGAGACCTCGAACTGGACCTTCGACCCGGTACGCCGGCAGTTCTTCTGGCACCGGTTCTTCAGCCACCAGCCGGACCTCAACTTCGACAACCCCAGGGTCGTCGAGGCGATGCTCGACGTGGCCCGGTTCTGGCTGGGGGTCGGTGTGGACGGCTTTCGGCTCGACGCCGTCCCGTACCTGTTCGAGGCCGAGGGCACCAACTGCGAGAACCTCCCGGAGACCCACGCGTTCCTGCGCACCGTCCGGGCGATGATCGACGAGGAGTTCCCGGGCCGCATCATGCTGGCAGAGGCCAACCAGTGGCCCGAGGACGTCGTGCACTACTTCGGCACCGAGGCCGAGCCCGAGTGCCACATGTGCTTCCACTTCCCGGTGATGCCGCGCATCTACTACGGGCTGCGTGACCAACGGGCCTCGGCGATCGTCGAGATCCTCGCCGACACACCCTCGATCCCGGCCGGTGGCCAGTGGAGCACCTTCCTGCGCAACCATGACGAGCTCACGCTCGAGATGGTCTCCACCGAGGAACGCGCCTCGATGTACGGCTGGTACGCCCCGGATGCCCGGATGCGCGCCAACGTGGGTATCCGACGTCGCCTCGCCCCGCTGCTGGACAACAACCGCAAGGAGATCGAGCTCGCGCACGCCCTCCTGCTCTCGCTGCCCGGCAGCCCGTGCCTGTACTACGGCGACGAGATCGGCATGGGCGACAACATCTGGCTGCCCGACCGCGACGCCGTCCGCACCCCGATGCAGTGGACCCCGGACCGCAACGCCGGTTTCTCGACGGCGGACCCGGGCAAGCTCTACCTGCCGCTCGTCCAGTCCCTGGTGCACCACTACGGCAACGTGAACGTCGAGTCGCAGCTCGCCCAGCCGGCGTCCCTGCTGCACTGGGTCCACGGGATGCTCACGACCCGGCGCGCCCACCCGGCTCTCGGCGCCGGCAGGTTCACCGTCGTCAAGTGCGACAACGACGCCGTCCTGGCATTCCTGCGTGACGACGGGCACGAGACCCTGCTGGTGGCCGCGAACCTGGCCTCGACGGCTCGTTCGGCCACCCTGCGGGTACCCGGCCTGGCCGGCGTCGAGCTGCGGGATGTGTTCGGTGGGGCCACGCTGGCTGCGGTCGGCGCCGACGGCACCGTCCGGTTCACCTTCGGCTCGCGGGAGTTCTTCTGGCTCGAGGTGGTTCGTCCGTGACCTTGTCGGCGGTGCGCGCCGACGGGCTCGACGCCGGGCTCCTCGGCCTGCTCCGCCCGTGGCTCCTGGGCCGCCGGTGGTTCCCGGTCAAGGATCCGCACGTCGAGCTCGGGGTCATCGGCTCGTTGGAGCTTCCGTCGGCGCAGTCCCAGGTCCGGATCCTGCTGCTGAGTGTCCGGGGCGGTGCGCTGCGCACGGTGCTGCAGGTGCCGCTGGTGCTCACCGGGTCCCCCAGCCCCGCCGATGCGCCGATAGGCACGATCGACGGACTGCAGGTCCTCGACGGCGCCGGGCACCCCGACTTCCTCGCGGCCTGGCTCGCCGCTGCCGACGGACCACCGCAGACGGCGCACGCCCGCGCCCGACTGCTGCCCGCCTCGGGCCGGGTGCTGACCGGTGAGCAGTCGAACACGTCGGTCGTGCTGTCCAGCGGCGCCGGCCCCGTCGCGATCCTCAAGGTCCTGCGCGCCCTGGCCGGCGGCGAGAACCCGGACGTCGACGTTCCGCGACGGCTCGTCGGGGTCGGGTGGGACGCGGTCCCCGCGCCGCTCGGCTGGCTGACGGCCACCTGGACGGAGCCCGACGGTGCCCCGCAGACCGGGTATCTCGGCGCGCTGTCGGCCTTCGTCCCCGACGCGGCCGACGGTTTCGAGCTCGCCTGCGACCACGCCGGCCGAGGCACCTCGTTCGCGCCGCTCGCGGCCGAGCTCGGGACGGTCGTCGCCTCGATGCACGCCGCGCTGATCCGTGCGTACGGCCCGTTCCCGGACGACGATCCCCGCCGGGGCCCGGCCGCCGTCGCCGACGCCGTCGCGGCGAGATTCGCGTGGGCCTGCGAGGCGGTCCCGGAGCTCACCCGGTACCGGTTCGCGGTGGAGGCCGTCCTGGCCGCCGTCCAGGCGCTGCCGCGGACCCCCGCGCGGCAGCGGGTGCACGGCGACCTGCACCTGGGTCAGGTGCTGCGCAGTGCCGGACGCTGGTACGTCACCGACTTCGAGGGTGAACCGCTCGCCCCGCTGGCCGACCGGACCCGTCCCGACCTCG